>DATNKA010000667.1:0-8822 GCA_035603655.1 Candidatus Acidiferrales bacterium
GAAGAAATCGGCAGCGAAGCGGAGGTCCTGCCGTTCGGTAAGCTTGAAGTGCTTGATGAGTGAGAAATCCCAGTTCTGCTGGAATGGGCCCCGATAGATGTTGCGACCGAGATCGCCGAATCCGGTGGTGCAAGTGTTCCCGCTATTGTCGTTCCGAGTAGCGCACTGCCCAGCCGGCGTGGTTGGGTAATAGAGATAGGGGTTCGCCTCAAAAGTCCCCGGGTTCAGATACCCACTGAGGCGCTGCGAGATGCTGCCCGAGGTCATCGCGCTGCCGATGCTGGCGCCGGGCGCCAGACTGGCACCCACGGGCGACGTCCCCGCTCCCAGGAAAGCGTTACCCCCGTTCGAATCCAAAACCGAAAATGGCAGGGAGGATTGGAAGCTGGTGACGCCGCTCACTGACCATCCACCCATCACCCTGTTCCTGAACCCCGCCGCGTGAGCGAAGAATGGGAGTTCGTAGACGTAGCTGATTTTTAGCACCTGCGGGCGATTGAAGTCAGAGATTCCGCGCGAGGCATCGATCGTGCTCTCATCGTTGAAAGCCGTGTTGTTGGCAGTGTTTCCTGTCGAAGTCGCGTCGATGTTCTTCGAAAATGTGTAGGCAGCCTGGAGGTAACCACGCTCCCAGCGCCGCGATATTGTTGACTGGAGCGAGTGGTAAATGGAATAAGCATCGTTGGCGAAAATCTGGTAGCCGGAATAGCCGTTCAGTCCGGGCGTGGGCGTACGCGCGATGGCGTTGGAAAATGTATTGTTGGTGATTTGATAGGAGTGGCCGCTGGTGTCGGTGACGGTGAACGGATTAGCCGAAGTGGCGTTTACCGACTGGATGGCGTCCCGCGTCTCGCGCAGGTGGGTGCCCTTGGTTCCGACATAGCCGACTTCCAGCACCCACTTGCGTCCCAAATCGCGCTGTAAGGTCAGGTTCCATTGTTGGGTGTTGGGAACTACAAAGTGACGCGGGACTTCCAACACAAACAGGTTCTGCGTGGAGTTCACGCCTGGGCCGCCGGTGCAGGCGTAGTTCCCGTCTCCTACAGATGGAGTGCCACTCGGCGCGAAGCTGATGAGATGCGCCAGGCAGGGCAGCCATGCGCCTGAAAGCTGTCCAGCGGCGGGAACCGCGTTGGAATTGATGGCGGGAGTTCCGGTGAAGAAATCAGACATAGTAAAGCCACTCGTCTGACCGAAAAACACGATGGGGATGAACGGCGACTGGAAGCTGAGTTGGTCGACCGCTCCTACATCTTCGCGAACATAGAAGATTCCGTAACCGCCGCGGAGGGTTGTGCTGTGATGGCCGAAAACGTCCCAGGCAAATCCCACGCGCGGGCCGATGCCGGTAGACACATTATTCTTGAACGTTGTTCCAGAAGCATTTCCAGTCAAGCCGCCAACCCCAAGCTTATTAACGCAGCTGGGATAGATGAAAGGATACTGGCCGGACTTGGTTAGATCCGATTCCATATTGCCGATGTGGCATGCGTTATCGGTCCAGGCACCGAAGAATTCGGTGCGCAGTCCGAGATTCAAGGTCAGGTTCTGCGTGGCCTTCCAATCGTCCTGCACGAAAACGGCGGAGTTTTTCTGGCGGTAATTATGGTTGTAGACGCCGCCGCCACCAAAGCTAAATTCTGGAGCGCCTTGCAGAAAATTTGCGAAATCAGTGACAGTAGAGTTCCCAAAGTAAAGCTGGCCGTTAAAGACCTGGGGGAACTTCTTGTTCAGACTCACCGGCGTGAATTCGCCTCCAAACCGCCAATTGTGTTTCCCCTTGACCCAGCCCAGCGTCTCTATGAAATTGAAGTTGTTCTGCGCCTGATTCTGGTTGGCCTGGGGGGTCGGACCAAACTGAAATCCAGAACTGACGAAAGTAAACTTGTAAATGTTGTCGGTCAGATTATTCGTGGGCCGGGTGATACCTGCCTGACTGGCTGTGACGGGCGGAACGTTAATATCGCTGTTGTTGATTCGAATAAAGCCGAGGCGGAAGTCACTGATCAGCGTCGGCGAGAAGACGTGAGTCTCGGTGAGGGAGAAGACGCGGTCGTTCACGGGAAGTTGATAGGGAAAATTGAGATCTCCACTGCTGATGCTGCCGCCCAAAGAGGCCTGTAGGCCGCCGGCGCCAAAGGGCACGTCCGACTCGAAATTTTGAAAAAAGAATTGCGCGGACAGCTTGTCCCGAGAATTGCGGAACTCTCGGTCCCAGGTGGCGGTGAATTGGTTGTCGGTGTAGCTGCCGGGGATGCTGGTTGTAAACGGGACGACCTTGCCGGCAGCTGTTCCACTGGGCACGTTGGGCAAGGGGAATAGATAGCCGTTGGCAGCCGAACCAAACTGGTTGCTCTGAAACGCCATCAGCGACGCCGCGACCGGATCGATGCTAGTGACGCCGAAAGCGGAAGCCAGAGCGGCCTGGCCGGAGGGGCCACGATCCGCAGCGGGAATATAGGGAATGAGGGTGCTGATGATGGTTCCCGGGGAATCGCCGCTGCGCTGGCGTGTCCCGGAATAGTTGACGAAGAAGAAACCGAGTTTCCCGCCCGACCCGATCGGTCCGCCCAGATCACCGCCGAAAATGTTCTGTTGGATCACGGGTCTGGACTCGCCCGCGGCGTTGAGGAAGTAGTCGTTAGCGTCCAGCACGGTGTTGCGGAAGAATTCGTACGCCTCCCCATGGAACGCGTTGGTGCCAGTCTTCAGAATCGCATTGATGTTGCCGCCTCCGTTTCGGCCCTGGGTGGCGTCGTAAAGAGAGGTTTGCACCTTGAATTCCTGAATCACTGCAGGATTAGGCAACGGAGTCGTGGTCAGCTCGGCGACGTTATAATCCGTCGCGCTGATGCCTTCGATCTGATAGTTGTTGTTATCCTCGCGCTGGCCATTCACTTCAATGCGAACGTTGCCGCGTCCCAATTGCGATGCAGCATTCAACTCACCTTGCGCCCCGCTGGATAGCGTAAGTAACTGCTGAAAGTTTTGTGTAGCAAGGGGAAGGTTGCGGATGGTTCCCGATTCGATCGCCTGCCCCGTGGTCGCATCGGTAGTATCGACCTCCTGTACTTCAGCCTGCACTTCCACCTGCTGTTGCACTGCCTGAGTTCTCAGTTTAGCGATCAAGCGGGTAGTCTCGGTCACGCGCACGGCGATGTCGCGAAACGTGGATTCGGCAAAGCCGGCTCCATGAACGCTCACCGTGTATTCGCCCGCCGGCAGAAGGGGAGCGGTGAATGAACCATCGGCCCCAGAAGTCACAGTGCGTTCCAGTACTCCGGTGTCCTGGTTGGTGATGCGAACGTCTGCGTTGGCTACGACGGCGCCGCTGGGATCTTGAATCGTGCCGGTGATCGCACCCGTCGCGCCGCCTTGGGCAAAGGCCCGGGCAATCAAGACGGCTGCGAGAAAACTAAGCCAGATGAACCTACCCTGTAGCTTCGGCATCGCCCCTCCCTGAGTTCGGAATGGAATTGTTCTTTATTGCTTTATTGCTGGATCGTGTCTTTGACGGGTAGACAGGCAGATCGACAGCGAAAGATAACGCGAAGCCGATATTGCGCGCTCGCACGCAGGAGCGGGCTGCGGGGAGAATACGGTAGTCGTTTGGATTCAGCGGTCGCCATCGGATACACATTTCTCCAGAGTGCCCGGGCTCTGAGGATTGCGGAAGGATAATCAAAGACGCCGTCAGTTGGCAATACAAATCCTGATGCCAGCAACTTTACCCTTGGGACTATGCCGGGCCGACTTGCGCTTTCCCGCCCGACTTCTCCGGAATGTGCGCAGGACGACGGTCCAATTTCTAAGAACGGATTGGACGAGTTCTGGGGAACCATCGGGGCTGACGCAAATGTTCATCGTTGAATCCGCGCAGTCCGGCGGCCATCACTGCGCTCTGGCTGAGATATCCAAGGGCTCGGCCATGGTCGGCGCGATCGACCACGGGCAGGCGTCCAATATCAAAGCGCAGCCTTGCAGAGGCCGCTTCGGAGACAAACTCGTCGGGATGAGTCACGATCAGTCGGCACGTGCCCGCTTCCAGAACAATCCACTCGCACCCCGAGGGATCTTGCTCTAGAGCGCGGAGCAAGTCGCCGCGAGGATGGAATCCGCGGAGACGGCTGCTTCTTTCGGAACCTGTTCGTCGAGAATGCTCATGGATGCTTGCTGTTCTTTCCTCTGTCGAGAGGCGGTGCAGAGTGCTGCGGACTAGCGTCGCTACCCTCCCGCATGATTCGGCGAAGAGCTGTCACCAGTTCTGGTCCCGCACTGCGCAGTTCGTCGTGATGATGCAGCGCCAGTTCGGCGAGCACCTTCTCTCCCTTGGGAGTGAGCGCGAGGAGGACTTCGCGGCGATCGTCCTGAGCCCGTGTGCGATGGACAAACCCTCGAGCCTCCAGACGGTTCACCAATTCCACCGCACTGTTGTGGCGGATTTCCATGCGACTGGCCAACTCGCGGATTCTCGGACGCACCTCCGCCGGCATGCCCTTGATCGCCAGCATCAATTGGTACTGGCCTCTTTCCAAACCTGTCTTCTTTATCACCTGCTCGCTGAAACGGAGGAAACGTCGGATCTGGTAACGGAACTCCGCCAGTGCTTGGTAGTCTGACAAAGTGAGCTTTTTCATGCGTTGATTGTATCGTCTCCCGATCTAGTCCAAATGTAGTTGGATCGCATAACGATACGATATTAGAACCGAAAGCGTTCGCCGCTCCGCCTGGCTGCTGGCCTCTTTTTGCCGCTCGATTTAGAATCCTCTGTCCTGCGTTTCAGAGGCAGAGACAGGAGGCGTATCCGCCTTGATCCCGCGCTATACCCGCCCGGAAATGGGCCGCATTTGGAGTGACGAAAACCGTTTTCGTACCTGGCTGGCGGTAGAAGTCGCTGCCACTGAGACCTTGGCCGCGGCGGGAATGGTCCCAAAAACGGCGGCTAAGGCCATCCGGGAGCGCGCCGATTTCAGCGTCGAACGCATCCACCAGATTGAAGCTGAAGTGCGCCACGATGTGATTGCCTTCACCACGGCCGTGGCCGAGATCGTTGGGCCGGATGCGCGCTGGTTCCACTACGGGCTCACTTCCAACGATGTGGTCGACACCGCACAGGCTTTGCTGATCAAGCAGGCCTCGGCTCTCATTGCGCAGGATCTTGAACGGTTGGCTGAGGTGCTCGAACGGCGCGCGTGGGAATTCAAAGATACGCCCATGGTGGGACGTACGCATGGCATTCACGCTGAGCCCATCACCTTTGGATTCAAGCTGGCAAACTGGTATTCCGAAACACAGCGAAATATAGCCCGCTTTGCCGCGGCCGCCGAAGACCTGCGAGTCGGGAAGTTCTCCGGCGCGGTTGGCATCTTTGCGCATCTCACGCCGGAAATCGAAGAGAGGATTTGCGCTCGTCTGGGCCTGAAGGCGGCGGCAGTATCATCGCAGGTCATCCAGCGTGACCGGCATGCCCACTATCTCGCGACGCTGGCTGTGGTCGCCTCTACCTTGGACAAGATTGCAACCGAGATCCGTCATTTGCAGCGCACCGAGGTTCGCGAAGCCGAGGAGTTTTTCAGCGAGAAACAAAAGGGGTCTTCGGCGATGCCGCACAAGCGCAATCCGATCACCTCCGAGCAGATCAGTGGCTTGGCGCGGGTGGTTCGCGGCCATGCTCAAGCCGGATTCGAAAACGTTGCGTTATGGCACGAGCGCGATATTTCTCATTCCTCGACCGAGCGCGTCATTCTGCCGGATTCGACCACCCTGGTTGATTACCTGTTGAGCAAGACGTCCAATCTGATCGAAACGATGTTCGTTTATCCGAAACGGATGATGGCTAACCTGGAGAGCACGCACGGACTGATCTTCAGCGGCCAGCTTCTGCTCGATTTGGTGGAGCATGGAGTTTCACGCGAGGATGCTTACCGTTTAGTGCAAGCGCATGCCATGCGGGCATGGAAAGAAGGGCTAGACTTCCATCAGTTAGTGCTGGCCGACAAGGAAATCACGGGAACAGTTCCGCGCAAGCAGATCGAGTACGCGTTCGATCTGCAACGGCAGTTGAAGAACGTCGATAAGATCTTCGCGCGCGTGTTTGCAGCCGAGAATACGCGGGGCACGATGCCGCCGGTTCCTCCCAAATCCTCCAAAAGCAGGACTCGTACGCGCCAGCGCTAAGCGGCCCCGCTATGGTTTCGGCAGATTAAGACGTTCGGTTGCCGGTACACCCTTTCTGCTTTCTCTGCATCTTAGAGTCGCTTATTGCTGGCATCTCTGCCACCGGCTGCGAAAAAGCTGTGTCTGGAGGACGCTTGATCCTCGACCGGTTCACCCGAATTTCCGCGGTGGTTGCTTGTGCGGCGGCGGTTGCTGTCTGTAGCCTGCCTTCCGCCTACCCATTAACCGGGACCGAAAAGGCCTGGTCAATGTTTGAAGCTGCTGCCAAGGGCAAGAGCGCCAGCCAGCGCGCCATCGGCATCCGCGCCCTGGGACTGCTGGGTGACGATTCTCACGCCAGGGGCTTGGCAGAGCGTGCTTTGAGCGATCCCAGCCCCGCGGTGCGAGCAGCCGCGGCCACAGCCTTGGGGCAGATGCAAGCAACGGAATCCATCCCTAAACTGCAGAAGTTGCTAAGCGATCCCAGGATCGCCGTGGTGATGGCCGCCGCGCATTCTCTGCGGGATTTGAAGGATAACCGGTCGGCCTACGCCATCTACTACGATGTGCTGACCGGCGAGAGAAAAGGAGATGGGTTAATAGTTCAGCAGATGGATACCCTGCGCAATCCGAAAGAACTTGCCAAAATTGGGCTCGAACAGGGGCTTGGTTACGTTCCTTTCGCTGGCATCGGTTGGGACGCGTGGCGATATACACACAAAAAAGATCCGCATCCGGTGCGCGCTGTAGCGGCCACTTTTCTGGCGCACGATCCTGACTCGGCCACCGGAAGGGCTTTGGTAAGAACGGCGCTCAATGACAAGGATTGGATTGTCCGGGCCGCCGCAATAGAGGCCATCGCGCAGCGTGGCGATCCGGCGCTTGGCGACAAAATCCTAGTCAGTCTTTTTGACACGAATGTGCACGTACGGCTTACCGCTGCGGCGGCCGTCATCCGGCTGGATTTCCTCGGGCGAAAACAGTCGCTCAAGGACTCCGAGAAGAAGGCCGCACAAATAAAAGACGCTACCCATAGCGACTCGCCGATGCCCGCCTCACGCTGAAAAATCGCTGCTGCGTGTCCGCCGGAGCCCATGCATCTCACCCCGATCTACGCGCATCGAATAATTAACTGGATGGTTAAATTGTGAAGTTTTGTCAGTAGGGTCGGAGGTGACCGAATGACAACTGCTATAGCAAGAAAAAAGAAAACTTTTCTCCAAACTGTGGGTTTAATCTTGATGGTAGGTGCGTTAGGCGCCACGCTAGTCGCTCAAACCACGGCTGCAACCCGCTACGACAACCAGATTCAAACCACGCTGACCGGGAAACTGGGGGCGAAGGATCAATTCCGCGATGTGCGATCCAGTGTGGACGACGGCATCGTAACCCTTACGGGTACGGTCGCTCTCTACCAGCGCAAACTGGACGCGGCTAAGCTCGCTCGCAAAGCTGCGAATGTGCAGGGGGTGCGAAACCTGATCACCGTGGCGGGGCCGAACGTGCCTGATGCACAACTGGAGCAAAAACTGGCTCAGAAGTTGCGCTATGTGCGTACCGGCTACGACATCACGTTCGATTATTTCGCGCTGAACGTGAAGGACGGCGTGGTCACGGTGGAGGGGCAGGATCGAACTGGTGTCGGCCGCGATGAGGCTCTCGCCGATATCCAGAACATGCCCGGCGTAAAAGATGTGATTGACAACATCACATTAGAACCGGTTTCGCAGATGGATGATGGGCTGCGCCTTCGAGCCGCTCGGGCCATCTACGGCGATTCTGTGCTGAGCCGATATGCCATCGATCCGGCGCGGCCGATTCGCATCATCGTGGATAACGGCCACGTCGTGCTCTACGGCTCCGTGGACAACAGCATGGATAAAACGGTCGCCGGAATACGAGCCAACCAGCTCTTCGGCGCCTTCAGCGTAGAAAACAAACTGGTGGTGGAGAAAGTTTCGGGCCAGTCGGGGATGTAAGCTGAGTCGGGGGTGGGATGGGAGGCGCGGCACGAGCCGCGCCTCTTTTGTCCACAGCTGTTATTTACAGCCGGTTGATAAGTGACGCCACGTACCCCGCGCCAAATCCGTTATCGATATTCACCACGCTAACGTTCGAAGCGCAGGAATTCAGCATGCCAAGGAGTGCTGTAAGCCCCTTGAACGATGCCCCGTAACCCACGCTAGTGGGCACGGCAATAACCGGAACCCCAACCAGGCCCCCCACGACGCTGGGCAGAGCTCCCTCCATGCCGGCGCAGACAATCACCACGCGGGCTTTGGTCAAAGCCTCACGATTAGCCAGCAGGCGATGGATTCCCGCGACTCCCACATCGTAGAAATGTTCAACCCTGTTGCCCATCAGTTCTGCCGTCACCAAAGCTTCCTCGGCGACAGAAATGTCGCTGGTACCGGCCGAAACCACAGCGATCACGCCTTTGCCATAGATACGCGCATCTTGCCGAAGGACAATCGCCCGCGCCAGTTCGCGATATTCCGCTTTGCGGACTTTTTTGCTTACCGCCGCAAACTGCTTCCTATCCGTCCGCGTGGCGAGCACGTTGCCTCCGTGCTTTGCCAGTCGGGCGAAAATCTCTGCCGTCTGCGATGCCGTCTTGCGCTCTCCGAAAATCACCTCGGGCATGCCCGCCCGCAGGCTGCGATGGT
>DATNKA010000668.1:0-2548 GCA_035603655.1 Candidatus Acidiferrales bacterium
ATCGAGCAGGCGCGCAGCGTTGGTCGTGATGGCCCTGAGAATGTCAGCCGGCGGAACGCCTGCTTCAATAAAGCTACTGAGATATTCGAGCGATTGCGCGCCACGCGACTCGCGCAGATTATTCATGATGTCCGTCCCAAAGACGATCGTCACTCCCGCCTTGTAGGCGCGGCGCAGACGCTCCACCCGTGCCGCGTGAATGCGTTGTGAATCCGCATCGTCAAAGCCGTTGGCGTGTAGCTGCTTTACGGTGAAATCAGTGCTGACGAGAACCACGCCATTCTTCTTTGCGAGCGCCAAATCTTCGTCGGTTAGTACCCAACCGTGTTCGATCGATGCCACCTTTGCTTCGATGGCGGCTCTGGCACCCGTCTCGGTCTGCACATGGGCCGCTACCTTTACGTGGGCCCGAGCTGCTTCCGCGACGATGAAACGAATATCGTCCGCCGAATACTGGTAGCGCTGGCCATCCACGACGATCTTGATGACTTTTGCGCCCCAGTAGAGATTCTCACGCACGGCCTTCCGCATCTCGTCTTGGTTATCGGCAAAAGAGTACTCGGGATTGTTGAGCAGCTTGGGGTCCGCCGGGGTATCCCAGAACTGGCCGCCGAAAGGAGCAATGATTCGTCCTGCCGGAACAATCGTCGGCCCTGGGATGAACTTGAAGCGAATCGCCTTCTCGAGATCCATATCCAGATATTCGCCCGAATTGCCTACATCGCGAACCGCCGTAAATCCTGCATCCAGCATTTCTTTGGCGTGTTGCGCGCCCAGAATCGCGCGGTATCCGGGTCTTCGCTGCAGGGTCATGATCCAGGTGTCGCCCAAGTCCCATTTTGGGTCGATATTGGTCAAGAGGTGGGTATGTGCATCGATAAGGCCCGGCAGCACAGTTTGTGCCGATAGGTCGATAATCGTGGCGCCTGGAGGAACCGTCAGGTTATTGCCGATGGCTTTTATCTTGCCATCCTCGACTAATATCGTTTGATTCTGAGCCATGGTAGCGGAGACGGGATCGAGAATCGCTCCGGCTTTGATCGCGATTTCATTGGCCAGAGCTGCGGAGAAGGTAAAGCCCAATGCAACCGAATAGAGCCAATGAATAGCTCTGGGTCGTGGCGAAGTATTTGTTCTCATTCAATCACCTTGTGGCCATGCTGAGTTCAGGGTCTCGTGATGTTCGTAGAATAATGCCACTGGAGAGATGATGCAGCACCATGCCGCCCTTTAGGAGAACCTGCCGAGCGGAGAAGCCGGCAGTTTCGACAGGCGTCTATGCTGGCGAATTCAAGGGCGGACTGCGGAATGGGCGGGGTATGGTCCTGATTTGCGGCGGTGGCTACTACGGAGTCTTTAGAGACCATCGATACGTAGGGACATCGCCCCTGACTGGCGAATGGCGCAATACAGTGCGGGATCTTCGTGACGCCGGATGGGAAGATCGTAAGCGCGCATGGATACGTCCGGCAGCCGCTACGATGCCCCCTACGCGCTGAGTTTGATTTGGGCGAGTTGTTTTACGCCCGACGAAAAAACCAGATGGCTAACACGATAAGAAGCAGTGTTCCTAGACCGATATACATACCAATCTCCCATTTGGTTTGAGGCTCGTGAAGCATGCACGATTCGGCACCAGCGGAGGAGTCCGAGCGGGATGTCTCCACGGTCGGACAAAAGACCCATTCCGTGTAAGCATTACAGCGCGCTTAGCACTGTCAGTCGACCTTCTCATTTTTGGGTCGGTTGACCAGAAATTGCCACACTTGCACTCCATTGGAGCTTGTGCCGCAGTAGAATAATTAAGTAATGGAATCCTTCCTGACCCTTTTAGTGCTCGCATTCGTGCTTGTTCTCGTTCAGAACGATCAGGACATGCTGGTGGAGTTGCTGTCTCTGGTTGGAATCAAGCGCCGACTGACTCGATCCGAAAGTACGTTCGTCTTGGTTCTGGGTGGTTTGGTTGTTTTGGCTTTGTTCGTCGCCATGGAGCCGGAAGCGCGAATTTTCCTGATGTTCCTGGACTCGGTGGGCGTCGATCTCTTTATAACCCTGTCTGTGCTGTATCTGCGTCACAACCTGGTAGTCGTTGCTGCAGTTTTGCTCATTCCTATGCTGAAATGGACCTACCGTCGTGGACCCGTGCCAGGATTCTGGCCAAGCAGGCTCGTCATTAGGTCCAGTGCAACCTGGGCAGGCTATGCGGTTGTAACGCCAATAATCGCATTGCGGTGGATCGCGTTTGCCGCCCTCTGCGCTGCTGCTGTGCTCTCCAGTGCAATGAGGCTGCTTGGGTAAGTCCTTTGCGAATGCCGCGAGCGGTTCGGCAAATCGCCGGGCCGTCAGGTTTATCATCACGTCACAGTTTCCATCAGATAAGAGGGTCACCATGGCGCCGGATGTTCGAAGGCGGCGAAAGCTCGCGGCGCTGTGCATAGCCCTGTCGGTCGGGGCCTTGGCACACGGTCAGACGCCTCCCTCGGACGCCGATGAGGAGACGTCCGTTGCCGTTAGCGGGCCAATTCGTGAGCGCTTGTTGCTGGCGCCT
>DATNKA010000669.1:0-10336 GCA_035603655.1 Candidatus Acidiferrales bacterium
CAGACCGGGAAGCAAGGGCCGCTAAACGGCCCTTGCTTCACGATCGCCCTTATCTTCTACTTATACTTGGCTACTTCGCTTTAGATTCGCTCGCCACTTTCGTCGAGCCGTGCGCATTGAACTGTTGCGCAGACTGAAGAAAAGTCTGCGGATTCTCGCTCAGTTCTTCGTGTACTTGAGGATGCGCTTTCAGATAATCGTTCAACGCAGGATGATTCTCTAGATACTCCTGGTTGTTGGCGAGCGAAGGATTCTTGGAAAGTTCGCCAGCGATGCTGCTGTGCCCTTCCATGAACTCGTTGAAGCTGGAGAGTTCGCCGCCAGTTACGTCCCGGTCGCGATGCGTGTTAAAGTCCTCGCGGCGGTCAAAGCGCTCCTCCTGGTGCATGAAGGCATTCGGATTCTCCTTGTACTCCTCGCGGACTTCCGGATGGTCGGCCAGGAACTGTTGCAGATCCGGGTGGCTTTGCACAAACTGCTTGTTGTTTACTAGCGATGGATCCTTCTGCAGTTGCTCCGCAATCTCCGGATGATGATCCATGAAGCGGTCCATGTTCGCCAGCTCACCGCGAGTCACATCCCGATCACGACCCTGGTCTTCGCGGCGGTCAAAGCGCTCCTCCTGGTGCATGAAGGCATTCGGATTCTCCTTGTACTCCTCGCGAACTCCCGGATGATCGGCCAGGAACCGTTGCAGATCCGGGTGGCTCTGCACGAACTGCTTGTTGTCTACCAACGATGGATCTTTGCGCAGTTGCTCCGCAATCTCCGGATGGCTGTCCATAAAATGGTCCATGTTTGCCAGCTCACCGCGGGTCACGTCTCGATCACGACCTTGGTCTTCGCGGCGGTCAAAGCGCTCCTCCTGATGCATGAAGGCATTCGGATTCTGGCTGAGTTCTTCGCGGATTTCCGGATGCTGCTGCAAGTACTGCTTCAGCGCGCTGTGCTTCTCAACAAATTCCTCGTTGTTCACCAACGACGGGTCCTTCCGCACTTGTTCGGCGACCTCTGGGTGACTGTCGAGAAAGCTGTCGAAGCTGGCAAGCTG
The DNA here is from genome assembly GCA_035603655.1 of Candidatus Acidiferrales bacterium. Classification (GTDB taxonomy): domain Bacteria; phylum Acidobacteriota; class Terriglobia; order Terriglobales; family Acidobacteriaceae; genus Sulfotelmatobacter. Next base: position 1,052 of record DATNKA010000669.1, read on the forward strand.
CCGCCGCGTTGCGTCATCCCGGTCGGGTGACACCATACCCGGAGACGGCATGGTTTGCGACTGCGTACGCACCGGCGCGGCCAGGAGGATGGCGGCACACGTCAGCAATATATTGCAGCAGTGACTTAAATGATTTTTGCGCTTCATATTCATAATAGTTAAGTTCCCTCCGAAATCGAGACGTCATGGCCCTCAATCGGCCACAAAGGTCAGAATGCAACGTTGGGGCCACGAGCCCCCAATTGAGGAAACTGCTTTGCCTCAGGGTACTTGCGGCAAGCGTGAAAATGACTTGGGAGGTTTACCCGGGGATGAAATTTCTGTCAGGGATGGAATTTCGACACTTCCGAAGGAAAATCGTCCTAGGGGCAAAACCCTAGGTGCAGGCACGTAGCCGAGAGGCTCTCGCCGACTCATTTGCGAAAACAAGTCAAGAGCAGGAGAATGTGAGCATCTGTCAGCGCGATGTTTTTCTTCTTTCTTCTCTTTTCCTTCTCTTTTCTTCCCTAGCGCGCGCCTCACGACGCTTTTGCGTCCCTCCGGATCAGCGCATGATCTACAAAGAAACCAATTCCTACCGCCAGCGGAATTATGCCGAACGTCGCCGCGATGGTTGCATCGGGCTCCACGCGTCCGATAAGCGCGAAGGTCGCAATGTAACCCAGCGCGCCGGCGACCAACAGAATTCCGGACCGCCGGGAACGGGCAGACTCAGAAAGATCCGCCTGCATGGGCACATCAACCCCACGCGCAATCGCCGCCATTCGCTCATCGCTGCGCAACTTGCGCACCCGGAAAAACGTATACATGGCCGCCATTGGGATGCCAAGCGCCATCACCACCGCCGCCAACCCCACAAAATTTCCGTCCATAATTCCTCCTGTTCACGACGCAGTTCAATCCGGCGCCGTCACCGATAGTTACGAACGTCCGCAAAAAAGGTTCCCTACTGCGCGCCATTGCGGAATCCCCTTACAAAACTTTGCAAAACTCTCGCTTCCCGCTAGCAACCCAGCGACCATCCGGAGGTTCTTATGCGATAAACACGACAGGAACCGCAAGAATGGCCTTGAACCGCTCCTATTTAAGAGTTGATCCGCGCCGCCAGTCGCTCGCGTACCTGGTCGCGGCCTGCTTCTCGGGTTTACTCTTCGTTGCTCCCTTGTCGGCGCAGGACTCCCAGGAAAAGATCGATGTTGACGACGTGTCGCGCAGCTACGTCGTGCATCTGCCCAAGAGCTACGACCAGCAGCAACATTATCCAGTGGTCATCGTTCTGCACGGGCGCAGCCAGGATGCCGACGATATGGCGCGCCTCACCCACTTCAATCAGTTTGCCGACAAAGACAGCATCATCGTGGTCTATCCCAATTCCGGGCACGGGCAATGGAATATCGGGGTACGCCCGGAACAAGTGAACCAGGGGATGCAACCCCGCCGCGGGGGCGGGGGACGCGGAGGCTGGCCGGGTGGTGGAGGCTACCCCGGTGGCGGTGGCGGATATCCGCGGGGTGGCGGCGGTTACCCTGGCGGTGGCGGCAGCGGGTATCCCGGAGGCGGTCAGAGCGGAGGACAGAATCCTGAGGAAAAAAAGAACCGGTCTGAGCCGGCGGATGATGTTGCCTTTCTCAACCAAATGCTGGACCAGCTCGCCTTGAAATACTCCGTCGACACTCGCCGCATTTACGCTACGGGCTTGAGCGACGGTGGTTTCATGGCATTGCGCGTCGGCTGCAACATGGCTGATCGTGTAGCCGCAATTGCCGCGGTGGGCGCGGCCATGCCCAAAACTATGATCTGCCTGCCAGCGCGGCCCGTGCCCGCACTCTTTATCAATGGCACAGATGACCCGATCGTTCCGGATAATGGCGGCACTTACAAGCCAGGGCGGTTCCACGTGCTGTCTGCCGAAGACAGCGCCAAGACCTGGGCAAAATTCGACCGCTGTGAAGAAAAACCGGCTCAGAACAAATTGCCATCCTCGGAAAAGGGCGGCAAGGAGACGAAAACATTCACCTACAGCGCTTGCAAGGACAATGCTCAAGTCGCGCTCTACAGCGTAAAGGGCGGCGGCAATACTTGGCCGGGTGGCGAGCAATTCACCACCGAGAAAGAGGTTGGAAAAACCAGCAATGCCATCAACGCGAATGAAGCCATCTGGAGTTTCCTGGTGACCAAGAAAATCGCGGGCGAAAGCGGCGTGGAAAAATAGCCCACATCACGCTTCTTCCCGTCACATCGGTCAACGTCTTCAATCCAATTTGGTTCACTCCAGATGCGGGTGCGCGTTGGGATAGAATTTGGCGATCATCCGCCCGGTCATTAAGCCGCCTTCATACTCCGGAATGATCACTTCATCCGCTCCAGAATTGCGCATAGCCTGCGCGTAACGCGACTGCCCGGCGCGCGTAATAATGCGCGCCTTGGGATTCAGCGCCTTGGCTGTAACCGTGATGTAGAGATTGTCAGCATCATTGTCGATCACAATGCACACTCCTCGCGCCCGCTCGATTCCGGCGGACTGCAGCACGTCGTGGCGCTTGGCATCGCCCTGGATGCTCAGCACTTTTTCTTTCAGCAGTTCGCGGCATAGCCCTTCGTTGGTCTCGATCAACACAAAAGGAATTTTCAGGCGGTTCAGCTGATCCACCACCGTACGGCCTACCTGCCCGTAACCGCAGATTATGAAGTGATCGCGCAGTTTCTCGATGCTGACGTCGTTCACCATAGTTCTCCAGGCCTCCATTCCCTGCCGGTTGAAGATTGTTACCGCCACCCGTTCCGCTACCCAGATCTGAAACGCAAAAACGCCGCAGTAAATAAAAATCGAGAACAACTTGGTTGAATTGTGTACCCGTTTTACCTCGATCGCATGCGGCTGGATCATCCAGAAAAGAGCGTCCTGCCAGCTCAGACCTTCCAGTCGCCTGTATACCAGCACACACATAAGACTGAACCCTGCGAAGACCAACAAGGGCAGCCATAGGCGGCGCAAGAAAAGCAGCAGGATTCGGAACATGAGGCAGAGATACTACAGCAAGTTCATACATAGAACAACGGGAATGCGCATGCTCGGATGCTCAAGAACTTATGCCTCGAATCGCTTTCTTGGCTCTTGTACAAGCAAAATCCCACCTTCGCTGATTTGCGAAGGTGGGACCAATCCGCCACTCTCAGCGCTCACTGGAACAAATTCAACGTGTTAGTGGCGTCGTCTACGTAATAAAGCTCGTCCCCTTCAAGTACTAAGCCGAACAAGGCGCCCGCTCCGGCAGGCTTGCCGCTATTGTCCAACAGCGCTTCGCTGACCTGATTGCCGCTCGGCGTGATAGTAACCAGGAAACCGTTATTCCCATTTACCACCAGGATGGTACCGTCCGCCGCAACCGTCAGGCCCAGCGGGTCACTAAGGAAACCTCCTCGCGTGACTTTAGTCCCGATTCCGGCGGAGGTAACTCGAGTGACTGGATTCGAGATAGCGGCAATGCGATTGTTCAGACTGTCAGCTACGTACAGTGTCTCCGCGTTGGGGCTCAGACCCAAGCCGGTCGGTCCGATCACCAGAGCAGCGGGATCGGTTCGTTCCGAAAACCCCGAGCCGATCACAGTGATCGACTCCAAGTTCGGCACCTTTCCAAACAAACCATCGAGGGTCAGGCGCACTACCGTTCCGCCGTAAACTATTTTCCCGCCACCTGCCTGCGTTCCGTTCAAAACATTTGTGACAAAGAGATTCGCGCTGCTTCCGGAATCAAGAGCCGTCATATCCCACGGACCATTGATCAGCGAACCATAAAAAGTCTCGACGACTTTTCCGTCACTATCCAGCACCAGTAAGCATCCCGGCTGAGCAGTCGCGGAGGCTCCATCCCTGGTTGGCAAGCTGCCCACAATTACCCATCCTGAGCGCAAGACAGCCAGCGCCGTCGTCAAACCCACGCCACCTGGGCAAGGACCGGGCAGATCAGCAGCATCAATTTGAGCGAACAGTGTCTTCATACCATCGGGCGCAATCTGCACTATCGTTGTGCCTGTACCCTGCAGGTTCGCGTTGTCGTTAAAATTGCTGACCAGAATGTTTCCCTTAATCAGAGAACCTTTGCTATCTGGCACGCGCGCCACCCCGTAAGGGTTCACATCACCGTTCGCCGGTACGGTGGATGCAACCACGGCGATACCGCCGGGCGTGTCGAAGTGATTCGTCTGTGCTCTCGCCCATATGCCGACGGGAGCAATCATCGTTACCACAGCAGCGTAAGCTCTGACCTTGTCAAAACGTTTCATGAGTATCCTCCTGCAAACGCAAACCTGAGTTGAGTAGAACGGCGTTCCGGATAGCCGCTACCGAGCGAGGACAGTGTGGTTCGGCTCGCGAAGAGGATTGTCAAGAGATTGTCAAATCCGTGTTACTTCTGAAGCTGTAGCCGCTCGCGGGACGCGAGGATTGCCCCTCAGCGAATCAATTGCCGCAACTCCCGCCGCAGAATTTTTCCCGAGGCAGTTTTGGGGACGACCTCCACAAAATGCACTTCGCGCGGCTGCTTGTAGTGAGTCAGCCGTTCGGCGACGAACCCACATAACTCCCGTTCCATCATCTTTCCCGTTGCAAATCCTTCACGCAAAGCGATAAACGCCACCGGGATCTCTCCCGCCGCCGCGTCGGGACGCCCCACAACACCGCACTCCCGCACCGCTGGATGCTCCAGCAGTACCGCTTCCAACTCCGCGGGGGCCACGGGAAATCCTTTGTACTTGATCATTTCCTTGCGGCGGTCGACGACTCGGTAAAAACCTTCACAATCCCGCGTGACAATGTCGCCCGACCAAAACCATCCGTCACGCAGCACGGCCGCGGTCGCGTCTGGCTCCTTCCAATATCCCCGCATAAACTGCGGCCCGCGCATCACCAACTCCCCCGGCTCGCCGGCCGCAACCTCCGCCCCACGCGATGAAGCTGTATCCTCCGCGTCAATCACCTGGCACGCTGTTTGCGCTAATGGATGCCCAATCGAATCCGGACAATAGAGCTCCGGCTCGAGATATCCTACATGCGTCACCGGTGAAGCTTCCGTCATCCCATAACCCTGGCAAACCAGAATGTCCGTCAGCGCCGTGAACCTTCGCGGCAACTCCGGCGCTAGCGGCGCGGCTCCAGATTTTACCCATTGCAGTCCGTGATTTTTTGGAAACTGCCCCGCCTCGGCCGCAAGGCACAAAGCATTCATTGCCGGAGGAACCATCAACATGGTGCTAATAGATTCCTCTGTCAGCCGCGAACATACTTGCGCCACATTGAAGCGCGGCATGAGCACCAGCGTCGCCCCGATCATCAGCATCGGGTTCAACGCCACGTTCATTCCATAAATGTGATACAGGGGCAGGAAGCAAAGGAGATGATCCTCCGGCTTCAGCATCGCGGCTCCCGGGCCCATCAACTGATACACATTCGCCACCAGATTGTAATGCGAAAGCATCACTCCTTTGGGCAGCCCCGTGGTACCGCTGGAATAAGGCAGCGCCGCCAACGTCTCCTGCGATCCTTGATCAGGGCGTGGCAACTTCGCGTTCACCGGTTTCAGCAAATTGGAAAACAACTCGCTTCCGCTTCCCTGCTCACGCGTGCAAAATACTCGCCGCAGGTTTTGCAATCCCGACAAATTGACGCCGTCAATATTCGGCGCATCGGTGATGAGCAGCACCGCGCCCGAATCCGCCAATTGATAACGCACTTCCCGCTCTCGGTAAGTTGGATTCAACAGTGTCGGGATGGCCCCCGCCAGCGTAGAAGCATGATAAGTCGCACAGAACTCCCACGAATTCGGTAAAAGAATAGCAACCACTTCACCCGGCTTCAGGCCAGCCGCAACGAGACCGCGTGCCAGCGCTTCCACTGTTTCTCCATACTCGGCGTAAGTCATCCGCCGCCCGCATGACAGATCTACCAGAGCCGTTTTCTGCGCATGCTTGCAGCAGGACGCGAGAACCGCATCGTGCACAAAGACGTTGCTGGGATCGGTGTAGAGTTGAGTGCGCAACATGGCCGGAACGATTGTAGCGGAAGGCGGCTGGAACAGGGCTGTTTGACGGTTGAGCGGCGACTGTGGGAAGCAGTCAGGCAACGTTGATGGCTCCAAGCCAGCGACCAATCTTTCTTGAACATTAGAAACGGGCCAGAAAAGCCTATGGGCAGCTTGAGGCGGAGGACCAATATCTTTCTGCGACCTCTATAGCGCTTAGTGCAGACTTCCCCGATCACGCTGGATTTTCTCGCGCAAGATTTCAAAGTTGCCCACCACCAATTGGGCTGGGTGGGATGGTTGCCGGGTGGGTTGTGATACGGCTGCGCGCGAGCCGCAGTATCGAGCAGCACGCCGTTGGCATATGGTGCTAACGGGCTGCCATGCTATCAGGATCACCAAATGCAGCACTGTTATCCCAGTCCAATTGTGATTTTCCATCAGAACAACCCGGACCGTTTTTACCTTGCTCATTTGCGCGTTGGCAGCGGCGTCCGACAGCCAGCCTTCCTCATCCCAGGTCAGGCACCGGTACTCCACCTCGCGCCGCAAAACGTTCCGACCACCGAATTTTCCCCGTAACCTGCATGACCACGAACAGGGTGACGATGGCGATGATCGTGATGGCCAGGCCGGTGAATCCCTTCCAGAAGAAAGCATACGAAAACAGCACCAGATAGATTAATTGCGCTGTGCCCGCCTCCAACGCGGCAAACCGCAGCCCAACTGCCAACCGCAGATAACTCACCACCAGCATCACGGAAACGAGTGATGCCAAAATCATCGCCGCATGGATCGAAATGTGATCCACCAGATAAGCCAGCAGCAGATGAAAAGCGAAAAAGGCCGTTGCCAGAAAAAAATAGTTCATGGGATGCAGATCGATCTTGCGAATCGTGGTAATGATGAACATCAGAAAAAAGAAAAAGAATAACGACACCGGCGCGGCGTAGCTGATCTCTCCCGCCAGCGGCCCGGGCTGCAACTTCGCGGGCATAGTCATACCGATCTGAAAGCCCGAAACCAGGTTTGAGTATTGCCACGTCAATTGCCAGCCGCCGAGAATGCGCTGCTTGGAAGTGGGCGAAAGCGTATCGTCGGCGAAATCAATGTCCCGAAAATTGGTTTGCATGGTAAGCATGAAATCGCGCGCCTGAGCAACTCCCTCTCCCAACTGGTAGCGCCAACAATCCAAACCTTGCGAGCGATAGGCAACGTGCAGGCTGCCGATTTCTCCCGGCCCCAGGGTGGCCCGCCCCACCGTGCCCTGATCGTCAGTCGCAAGTGCAACCGTCTGATCGTTCACCTTCATCTGCAGCCCATCGTAGATGGCCTTCTGCGCGGGAAATTTCAACCGGAAATCTATCGGCTGCCTCCCCGCCGTGTCGTTCCGAAACGTGTAGTCAGCAGCAAAATCAACCGCGTAGGTGCTGTACCACAGCAATCCCTTCTGCCGTGGATTGAGATGGAAGTTCACCCGAATGCGGCTTGCTTCCAGAGGCAGAAAAACCTGCCGGTGCACGGTCCGGCTGTGAACGACCAGCTTGCGGTTTTCAACCGTGGTCGAGTTCTCGACCTCGCTGAGAAAATAAGCCGCCGTCGGCGGCGACTGTTGTTGCGACGTGCCCCACGTAGAGGCTACGCGCCCCTGCAGTTGCTCATTGCTTCCGTAAGTGCGCGAGAAGATGGTGGCACCCAGAACCACCCACGCAATGGTGGTGCACACAAAGATGAAGGCCAGCGCCAGAATTTGTCGCCGCAAAATGATTTCCTCCTCTAGCGAGAAATCGCTCTGATCTGGTGGCAAGGAAGTTGCCGCAACGCATTCATTGAGAACACTCAGGGTTAGAGGGAGAGGACCGGGGGAGAGCGTGTCAGGGAGGACACGCTCGTGTCATGTAATAGACGAGTGCCGCCGTCTGGATAATGGCCTAGCTCGCCAGCTTGCGCAGAAACTCGCGCTCGTCCATGCGGTATTTAAAAGCCTTGTGCCCGTCGATGAACACGACCGGCACTTGGTCATTAAATTGTCGCCGCAGTTCGCTGTCGCTATCCACATCCACTTCGGACCACGTGAAGCCGCCGCGGCGCGAGAGCTTAACCAAACTCTCCTTCACCACCTCGCAAAGATGACAACCTTTACGCGAGTACACCACGACCTGGCGAGACTCGGGCACGCCGCGATTGTACCGTTGTTCCCTAACCTTCTGGCAAGAAAAAAGAAGAGAGCATCCCGGTCGAATGGTCCTACCACTTCAGGAATAAAATCCCAGGAGTAGAATCCGAAAATGCTTGCTCCCGATCCAAAGCCCCTGCGCGGCAAGGCCTGCCTCATCACGGGTGGCGCCCGACGTCTGGGCCGCGCCTCCGCTCTCGCCCTCGCCCAGGCGGGCGCTGATGTGGCTATCACGTTTCGCAATTCCGGCCGCGAAGCGCAGCACACCGTCGGCGACCTTTCCAGCTTTGGCGTGCGCGCCTTCGCTCTGCGCTGCGACGTCACGGACGAGGCCAGCGTCAAGTCGATGATGAAAGATGTTGGACGCGAACTTGGCCGTATCGACATCCTGATCAACAACGCCGCCAATTACGACACCGCCGACTTTGAGCGACTCACCTTGCGGCAATGGGACACGATATTCGCTTCCAACACTCGCGGACCATTTCTGGTTTCGCGCGAAGCTCTGAAATGGATGCGCCGCAAGCGCCCAGGATCGTCGTCAAAAACAACGGAGGCGAAAATTATTCATATGGGTTCTCTGGGCGGCCTTCGTCCCTGGGCCACGCACGCGCATTACTGTTCTTCGAAAGCCGCCCTGCACATGCTGACCAAAGTCATGGCAAAGGCGCTGGCTCCCGAGATTGCCGTAAATGCGATCGCCCCCGGCATGATCGATCTGGGTGAGAAGTCGGCGGCCGGATTCATGCGCCGTATGGCCAAACAAACTCCCATGCAACGCAATGGACGAGATGACGAAATCGCCGCTGCCGTTGTTTTCTTCGCCACCGCGCCGCAGTTCATCACAGGTCAGATTCTGGCAGTGGATGGAGGATTAGGACTTTAGCCGAAAAGCGTCAGGCTTCCGCCGAAGTCGGATCGATCGTCCGCTTTACTTCCGAGATGCGGTTCGCGGGAAAACCGCCTTGCTTTGCATGCTCCCGCACCATCGCTTCGTTGGGAGCAATATGGACACAGTAAATTTTATCCTGCGTGACGTAGCTCTCGAGCCGCTGAATCGGTGCTCCCAGATTGGTGAGCACGCTGCAGGAT
>DATNKA010000670.1:0-4725 GCA_035603655.1 Candidatus Acidiferrales bacterium
TCCAACTCACCGTTGTGCAGTCCCAGAGCGTCTGCCGAAGCATCCAATACCTTGGGCCCCCCGGTGTGCAGAACGAAACTTTTTAGGTCGCTTCGCTGATGGCCGTTGTCCGCCAGGAAAGCGTCCACGTCCCGACCCAAGTTCTGTCGAATAAGATTGGGAACCTCCGTCGAAAGTATTATGCGAAACCCTTTCTCGGAAATGCTCCAGCCCATCATTTCTTCTGTATCGGGATAGAAGACTGACCGTGTCGCGAGAATCCTGGGTCCGGAATTCTCAGGCTGCGGCGATTCGAAATCTTCGCCGGTCACAATCACGGCCGCAGCACCATCAGCGAAGAGTCCCGAGGAGATGAGGTTTGCAACCGATAAATCCTCGCGCTGCAAAGTGAGCGAACAAAGCTCGACCGAAACCAGAGCCGCTGCCTGTTTAGGATAGGCACGAACGTAGTCTGAAGCGCGCGCGATTCCCGCGGCACCAGCCACACAGCCCAGGCCGAAGATGGGGGTGCGACGAATGTTCGCCGGAAGCCCCATTCGATTGATCAAGAGCGCGTCAATGGAAGGACTCGCAACTCCGGTGACCGTCGTGAACAACAATGCTCCCAGGTCTTCCGGCTGCAGTCCAGCATTGTGCATCGCGAGGCATAAGGCCCGCTCTCCCAATTCCTGTGCCACCCTGATCCAAATGTCGTTCGCTTGGCCCCAAGTCTTGATGTCTACATATTGTTCGGCAGGAATCGCCAGATAGCGGCCATCCACCGTCACATTCCGATGCAGTCTCGCTAACAACAGAGGATTCTTGAGTTGGGAACCCCAGTAATCCTGTAGGCGCTCCAATAGAACTTTCTGTGTATAGTAATGCTTTGGGAATGCGCTTGCCGCGCTGGCAATTCTCATGGGCTCTAGGTCCTGACCTTGGTCTCGGCTCAGAACCCGCCCCCAGGTCAACCGAATCTGAGGAATCTTCTCCCCGATTAGATGGCGGGGGCTCCCGTGTTGGTTGTAACGGGATGCCTGATGCCGGCGAGGATATTGTCGCAGACTTGAGGATTTTTGGGTGTCATAAGAGCGAAAATAGGATCGTCCTCACGACCTCCACCCGGGCGGCGCTCAGTTCTGCGCACCGACTGATAGTGTAGTTCACTTACTGCAAGACCGCGATCGATGTCGGACTGTTCCCCACCGAGTAGGTGGCTATGGAATTCAGACTGCCGCTGCTGACCCCAAATGCTTGAATCCCCGCAGATCCGGTCTGATTGCCTACATACAAGTACTTTCCATTCGGATCCGCTGCCAGGAAACTGGGTTGCGATTCCGAGCCGAACGGGGAGTCCGTAATCACCACAGGGAATCCCGTTCCCGACGTAATCGAATAGGTTGAGATATTGTTAGATCCCTGATTCGCCACATAGAGGAACTTGCCGGTCGGGTCCACGATGAGTGCCACCGGATGCTGAAAAGTGTCCCCCAGAGGGGACTGAGGAACCTGCGTAAGCAAGCCCGTAGAAGCGATGGAGTAGATGGAGATTGAACTCGCAGTTGCGTTTGCGGTGTAGAGGAACGAACCGCTCGGATCGATGGCAAGACCGGAGGGATTGTTATCCGCAGTAAGGGTGAATCCAACTAAACTAAGTACACCGGCATTCACACTGAAGACTGCGACCACCCCCGTCGGCTGGCTCGGCGCGCTCACGTACAGGAACTTCCCAGACGGCGCCAGCTGCATATTTTTTGGGGACAAGTTGATCGAAAAGGGAGAGCCCGTGACCGGTGACAAAGTCCCCTGGGACGCATCGATCGAGAAAACCGAGATATTGTTCGATAAGGCATTCGCAACGTACAAGTAACTCCCCGCAGAGTCCATCGCCAGAAGAAACGGAAGCGTGCCCACCGAGGTCCTGGGAGTCACCTCGGTTACCGTTCCATCGCTATTGATGTCAAAGAGGGAAACATCGTTCTCTCCCTGGCCGGAATTCGCAACGTACAAGAACTTTCCTGAAGGATGGATCACCAGCGATTGAGCTCCGCTACCCACCGTGTACGGGCTCTCGGAAAGTTGCGTTAGCACTCCAGAGAAAGGATCTTCCCGAAAAACCGCCAGTTGACTTGACGCAGGGATGGCGGCGTAGACGTAGTGGCTTCCGGTTTTGCTGCAACTGACAAAACCGGCAAGGCTCACGCAAATGAATACCAGGATCAATGCCTTCTGAAGCATCCATGACTCCTGAGAGAATTTTAAAGCGAAGAACAATAATACCGGGATGCCGCGAAATCGGCACTTGAACACACTACTTCTTATCATAACGGCCGGAGCCGAGAAAAGGGACAGCGCGTCATCGAGCCACCCCCCCGTTGGTACGCACTACGAAATCATTGACCGGCTGACGACCTGTGCAACCAGGGTTCCGCTGACACCTGCGATGCAAAGCGCCGGAGACCGGGTTGCACCCAGTTAATCCCCTTCGAGGCTATCTCACACTTTGAGTCTTGGAATGGCTAATCCGCCTGCGCAGGGCTTGGACCGGGAGAGCCTGACAGAGACAAGTTTTCTCCGCCACGCAACGCCAGCCGCAGCCGGTCGAGGTAAACATATACGACTGGGGTAGTAAACAGCGTCAGCGCCTGGCTGACGATGAGTCCGCCAACGATCGTAAGACCGAGTGGACGATGCAGTTCGGAGCCGGTGCCAGTGCCCAGGGCCAACGGCAAGCCTCCCAGCAACGCCGCCATCGTTGTCATCATGATGGGCCGGAAGCGCAGAAGACAAGCCTCGTAAATAGCATCGACCGGCTTTTTCCCTTGGGTACGCTCCACCTCGAGCGCCACGTCGATCATCATAATTGCATTCTTTTTGACCAGGCCGATCAGCAGAATGATGCCGATGGTTCCAATGACGTTGAGTTCGTTGTGCGTCACTATTAGCGCGAGAAGCGCGCCCACACCCGCCGACGGAATGGTGGAGAGAATCGTGATGGGGTGAATGTAGCTCTCATAAAGTATACCCAGCACGATGTACACGGTAACTAGGGCGGTGATAATCAGGACCAGTTCGTTCGAGAGCGAATCCTGGAACGCGGCCGCGGTGCCTTGGAAACTGGCCTGAATGGTGGCGGGAAAGCCAATCGAGCTTTGGGCCGCTTGGATGGCCTGCGTAGCCTGGCCCAGAGAAACGCCGGGAGCCAGGTTAAAGGAGATCGTCACCGACGGAAACTGGCTCTGGTGATTCACCGCCAAAGGTATGTTGGAAGGCGTGAAGTGAGTAAATGCCGCCAGGGGTATGGGCGTGCCGAGGGTCGACCGCAGGTAAATATTCTGCAGCGCATCGGTGGTCTGTTGGAACTCCGGCGCGACCTCCATGACCACGTGATATTGGTTGAGCGGACGGTAAATGGTCGAGACCTGCCGCTGTCCGAAGGCATCGTAAAGCGCATTATCAACGTCCTGCGCGGCGACCCCCAGCCGGCCGGCGGTGTCGCGGTCGATCACCAGCTGGGCCTGCAATCCGCGATCCTGCTGGTCGGTATTCACGTCGCGCAGTTCCTGCAGCACGCGCATTTTCGCCAGCAGTTGCGGCGCCCAGCTGTTGAGCTCGTTCAAATCTTCGCCCTGCAACGTGTACTGATACTGCGCATTACTCTGGCGTCCACCGATGGTCAGATCCTGAGCGGATTGCAGATAGAGTGTGGCCCCCGGCACGACCGCCAACTTGCCGCGAAGGCGGTTGATCACGTTGTCGGCGGTGACGTTGGGGCAGGGTTGCCAGAAATGATGCGGCGGACACTGGCCGCGTTCCGCCAGCGGCTTCAGCATGATAAAGAACCGGCCCTGATTGGAAACCGTGTTCCCTCCCGCGAACCCCACGATCGTATTCACGGCCGGATCCTTCATGACGATTTCGACGTAGCGTTCCATCTTGCCGCGCATGGCCTGGAACGAAATGTCTTGCGCCGCCTGCACCGAACCCTGAAGGCGTCCCGTGTCCTGTTGCGGAAAGAAGCCCTTGGGCACGATGTAATAGAGGTACCCGCTCAGGACCGCCACCAAAATGGTCACTACGAGTGTGACTAGCTGGTAGTCCAGAACCCACCTCAACGCATGGCGGTAGATCAGCAGCGTCTTGTCGAAAACCCATTCGCTGGCGCGATAAAAATAATTGCGTTTCTCATCTTTTGCCGGAGGCCGGAGGAACTTTGCGCACATGGTGGGCGTGGTGGTCAGCGAGACCAGCAGTGAAACTCCGATCGCAATGCTAAGCGTGACCGCGAACTCGCGAAAAAGCCGTCCCACGATCCCGCCCATCATGAGCAGGGGAATGAACACCGCCACTAGCGACAGGCTCATGGAAACCACGGTAAAGCCAATCTCGGCGGCGCCTTTGAATGCCGCCTGTACCGCATCCATCCCGCGCTCTACGTAACGCGTGATGTTTTCCAGTACCACGATGGCATCATCGACGACGAAGCCGGTGGAAATCGCCAGCGCCATGAGCGACAGATTGTCCAGACTATAGCCCAGCAGGTACATGCCTCCGAAGGTGCCGACCAGCGAGAGCGGTACGGCGATGCTGGGAATAATCGTCGCGCGTACGGTTCGCAAAAACGCAAACACCACCAGGATCACCAGCACGATCGAGAGCAGCAGCGTGAATTCAATATCCTTCACCGAAGCGCGGACCGTGATCGTGCGATCCAGGGCAATGGTCAGCTTGATCGCTGGGGAAATC
>DATNKA010000671.1:0-5679 GCA_035603655.1 Candidatus Acidiferrales bacterium
CCGTTGGTCCATAAAGGAACAGGATATTGCTGGTCCCACGAGTCGTGGATGTAGCGGAAATTCGCACGGACTTTGTCGTTGATGTTTTGGTCGATCCGGAAAAGTTCCTGACGCCAGTGCGTGGGCAGCGTGGGGGGAAGGTACCATTGATCGAGAACACCACCACCCAAATTGCCCGAGGACTGGTTGGGCTGGGGAATCATCGCCGTGAGGGCTGTCGCAACCGTGGGATTCTGAATCGGAACCTGATCGTTTACGAAAGGCTGCCCCACGTCCCCGGGATTGCTCCCCGTCGGTTGAGCCACGCCATTAATCACCGCGGGCACGACCGGGCACTCAGGATTATTGGGGACGGAGCATTGATCCGTGAAGTTCCCGCTTCGGTTTGCCATGGTAGGGACGGGAGTTGTGCCAAAAAAGTTGGTGGCGGGTACCAGTTCACGACGCCATTCCTCCGACCAGAAAAAGAATGTTTTCTGCTTGTTGACGTTGTAATGGCCGGGAATAAATACGGGGCCGCCGATGGTGCCACCGAAATCGTGCTTCTTATAAGCGGGAACCGAAGTCGCGCCAAACTGGGTGGCGTTGAAGGCGTCGTTGCGGATGAATTCATACAAATCGCCATGGAACGAACGGGTGCCAGACTTGGTTTCGACCTCTACGGTTCCCGAACTGTTGCGGCCATACTCCGCGCCGAAATTCGAAGTCAACACTTTCACTTCAGCAATCGCGTCAATGCTAGGGTAAACATTCAAAGTGGTGTTGCTGCCGTTATCCTGGGAATCGCCTCCATCGACTTCGAAGTTGTTGTATTCCGTGCGGCCACCGTTGACGCTGTAGGCTACCGTAACAGCGCCGGTCCCGCCCTCGTCTTGGCCGGATTGGTTGGTAACTCCCGGAGACAGCGCAACCAATTGCGTGTAATCGCGCCCATTCAGTTCAAGTTGAGAGATTTCCTTGCCCGTGATCGTGCCTTCTAGTTCGGCGGACTGAGTGTCGACTTGAGCGACTTCGGAGCCTTGCACGATCACCTCCGTGCTGATGGCGCCGACTTGCAGAGCTACGTTCACGCGAGCCTTTTCGGCGACCCGCAGGATGATGCCCTTGGCTTCGTATTTCTTGAAGCCTTGCACCGTTACGCTCAAATCGTAGGAACCGATGGGCAGCGAGGCGAATAGAAAATCGCCGCTGCCGTTCGAACTGGTGGTGTTATCGATTCCATGTTGGGAGTTGGTAAGGCTGACCTGAGCACCTTGCACTGCCGCCCCTGAGGCGTCGGTGACCGTGCCGGCGAGAGATGCGGTGTCTTGGGCGAAAGCCACGCCACCCAAAGTCACCATCAGAAATAACATTCGCACCAGCATTCGATTAGATTTCATGGTCGGGTTTCTCCCCATGCGCATAGGGTTTGCGCGTCTGAAAGCTTCGGGCCCGTCTGGTGAAGGGTGCCTGCCCGAACGTCCCCATTCCAGCCAGCCGCCCATCGCCACGGAAAGTTTATTAAAACGTATGAATAGTGCTTTTATTGAGCATCTGATGTCAAGAAAAAAACGCCACTGCAGCTATTTTTGGAGACTACAGCAGGCTTCGGGTCGACTCCCGAACCACTAATTCGGGCGCCACCTTTCGGTGCTCAGCGCCTACCTCGCGCTTCTCCAGCACCGACTTGATGCCGTCGAGAACGATGTCCACGGCTCCCGCGCCCATCGCTTCCATGGGCTGGCGCACGGTGGAGAGTGGCGGGGTATACAGAGCCGATGCGGCCACATCATCAAAGCCGATCACCGAGCAGTGCTCGGGCACGCGCAGACCGCCTTTACTCAGCGCGCGGATTGCACCGAAGGCGGTCATATCGTCGAAGGCGAGAATTGCGGTGAATGCACGCTTCTGTTTGATCAAATCTTCGGTGAGTTTCTGGCCTGCCTCGAAACTGGAAAGAGGGTCTCGCGACTCCGGCAAGTCGACAACCAGCCGGGAATCGATTTCCAAGCCGCATGCCTTGGCGCAGTTGCGAACGCCTCGCCAGCGGGGAGAGCTGTCGGACAGGGATTTGGGACCGCGGATAAAGGCGATTTTGCGATGACCGAGGGAATGCAAATGTTCGAGCGCGAGGTACCCGCCAACTTCGTTATCGACGATGACCGAGCTCATCGCGTCCCCTTTGAGTTCGCAACCGATGATGGACGTGGGAATGCTGCTCTTTTCGAGGTCCGCCAGCAAATTGATGTCGACAAAAAGCCAGTTGGCCAAGACGACCAGGCCTTCGATACGGCGGTCGAGCAGCATCTCAAGATAGCGCTCGAAGCGGCTGCGCTCGTTGTGCACGTCGGTGAGAATCGGCAAGTAAGAAGCTTGGTAAAGGGTGTTTTCGATACCTCGCAAGACCAGCGTGCAGTACGGGTCGGTCATGTCAAATACCATCACCCCGACCGTATGGCTGCGCTTGCTGCGCAGCGAACGGGCAAACTGATTGGGACGATATCCCAGCTTTTCCGCGGCACGCTCAATGCGCTTCTTGGTGACTGGCGGGATATAGCGCGCCAGCGGAGCGTCATTCAGCACGATCGAAACCGTGGTGGAGGAGAAGCCGCTCTCCTTCGCTACATCACGAATAGTGACCATCGAGGCATTGCCCTTGGACTGGCGCACGGCAAAATTCCTGACCGCATCCCGCCCGCTTGAATTTTCTGCGGAGGTTGGCGGACACTACAGCAGTAAGACTACGACCAGTGTCAAGCATGCACCTACGATTGAGAATTTTGCTGGGCCTGCTGCTGAGCTGTGCGAATGCGGCCATGTGGACACGGATCTTATCAGCACAAGCGGTCCCCACACCACGAAATGCCGCGCCGGTCGCCGACTCTGGCGTGGGTGCGGACGCGGCACAGCTTTTTCAATCGGGCCAGGAAGCTTTGACGCAAAACCGTCTGGACGCGGCGGAACGCGATTTCCGACAAGTGATCTCACTGAACCCGCAGGTGGGCGGCGCTTACGCGAATCTGGGCGTGGTCTATATGCGGCGCAAACAATGGCCGAAAGCTTTAGAGTCCCTGCGCCAAGCGGAGAAGTTAATGCCGCAAGTGGCGGGAATCCGATTGAACATTGGGCTGGCTTATTTCCGGCAGAATGAATTTCTGAAAGCTATACCTCCGTTTGAATCAGTGGTGCATGATCAGCCGGATGCGCTGCAGCCGCGACACCTTCTGGGACTTTGCTACTTTTTTGGGGAGCGCTGGGCGGATGCTGCAAACACGCTGGAGCCCCTCTGGGCGCAGGAATCCGGTCAACTGAGCTACCTCTACGTGCTTTCGATCGCCGCCCATCGTGCCGGCCAGAAAGCCTGGGATGAAAAAGCCACGGCACAGCTTATCCAGGCAGGCGAGGGCTCGCCCGAGTTCCATTTATTTATGGGCAAAGCGCATCTGAATCTCGAACAATACGATCTGGCGCTTGCCGATTTTCAGGCTGCGGAAAAAGCGAATCCAAAGTTGACCTTCGTTCATTTCAACCTGGGTTTGACTTATTTGAAAAAGCAGGATTACGAACATGCGCGCGACGAATTCTTGAAAGATGCCGCGGTAGAGCCCGATCTCGCCTTCAACTATGACGAACTCGGCGACGTCTATGCGCAGATGCAGCAATACAGCGACGCGGAAAAAGTCTACCGCGAGGCGCTACGCCGCGATCCGCGCCTGCTGAATTCTTATGTAGGGCTGGCCAAAGTCTACCAACGGACGCAGAACTATCAGAAGGCGCTTATCGCGATTGATTCGGCCGGCAAGCTCGATCCCGTGCGAACCGACATTCATTACCTCAGGGGACAGATTCTGCTCCGACTCGGACGCAACCAAGAAGGCAAGAAGGAACTGGAGGCCTCGGTCCGCATCGACAACGAACGGCGGGCCCAACGCCAGAAACAGGTCGAGAGCGGTGCGGTACCGTCCCCGGAACTTCTTGGGGACGATCAATATTGATTGACGATCAATATTGATTGATATTGATAAAGATCAATAACGACCGGTTAAGAAGACCAATAAAATGCTCAAATAGTGCAACTTTCCAACCCATCGTTGCCAACCAATCGTGGGTACGTTCTCCGGAGAATTCTCATGAATCGCAATCTGAAAATCGCGGCCATCGTCGCTGGGGTTTTGATCCTCATCGTAATCCTAATTCCCTTCTTCATCGACGCCAATGCATTCCGGCCGAAGCTGGAATCCGAGTTGAGCGATGCCCTGGGAAGGCCGGTAAAAGTCGGCAACTTATCACTCTCGCTATTCTCGGGAGCGGTGAAGGCGGACGATATCTCGATTGCCGACGATCCCGCCTTTAGCCAGAGCGCTTTCGTGCAGGCGAAATCGCTCAAGGTGGGCGTCGAACTCATGCCGCTGATTTTTTCTAGGGCGCTCAACGTTACCCAGCTGACGCTCAATCAACCGCAGATCAATCTGGTTCGCTCGCAGAATGGGGAGAAGTGGAACTTTTCCAGCCTGGGCAGTAAGAGTTCGGCCCAGCCGGCTGCAGGTGGATCAGCGTCGAGCAACGGCAATGCCAATCTGTCAGTGGACAAGCTCAACGTACGCGACGGCGAGCTCACCATCAACCGCGCCGGGTCTTCCGACCAGCCGCGGGTTTACAGCAAAGTGGATATCATGGTGACAAAGTTTTCCTTCACCACTCCCTTCCCTTTCAAGATGACCGCCAGCCTGCCGGCCGGAGGCAGTCTCAAACTCGACGGCACCGCGGGAGCGATCAATGCGGGCAATGCCGAGCTCACTCCTTTGCAGGCCAAGGTTACGATTCACCAGATGAATCTGGCTGCATCGGGCTTCATCGACCCCGCCTCTGGCATCTCAGGCGTCGCCGATTTTGACGGCACAATCTCGTCCGACGGCCACGAGGCGAAGACCAGCGGCACCCTCAGTGCCGAGAAGCTACAGGCCGTGCGGAAGGGATCGCCCGCGGGAAAGCCGCTGCAAGTAAAGTACGCTGTCGCCCACGATCTGGTGAAACAAGTTGGAACTCTGACTGAGGGCGACGTCACCGTGGGCAAGGCCGTGGCGCACCTCTCGGGAAACTATGATACGCACGCAACGACTACCACCGTGAATCTGAAACTGGACGGACAAGGCATGCCGGTGGACGATCTGGAAGCCGTGCTGCCGGCGGTGGGCGTGATCTTGCCGCCTCGTTCGCAACTCAAAGGCGGCACGCTCACGGTAAATTTTTCGATCGTCGGCCCGGTGGACAAACTGGTCGAGACCGGGACCATCCGCATGCAGAACTCGGCACTTGCCGGCTTCAGCCTGGGTTCAAAGATGTCTGCCCTCTCCGCGCTAGGGGGGAAGGGTACGGGAGCGAACGATACAACCATTCAGAATTTCAGCGCCGACGTGCACGCGACGCCTGAGAGCACACGCGCCGATAACATCAATCTCACCGTCCCCTCACTCGCGACGGTCACCGGGGCGGGCACCGTAAGTGCTAACAACGCGCTCGATTTCAAAATGAAAGCCGATGCCATCCCTTTCCTTATCCAGGGAACAACCGCAGATCCGAAGTTCGTTCCGGACGTGAAAGGCATTGCCGGCAGCATGCTAAACAATGCGCTTGGAGGCAGTAAGAACGGAGCAAAGAATCCGTTGAGCGGAGCTGCTGGACTGCTCGGCAAAAAGCCCC
>DATNKA010000672.1:0-11493 GCA_035603655.1 Candidatus Acidiferrales bacterium
CGGCGGACGCGTCAAGATCAATCCCTGGGACGACAGGGCAGAAATGGTGAAGACGGCTCCGGTCGCCATCACCTCAGCTCGTGACAAGATGCCGTTTGAAGTCACGCCCTTCTATCCTCGGTTAGCGCGCTGGGGCGCATCGACAACCCCAACCGCGCCCGCCACGAGTGCCGCCAATTCACCTTCAAGCAACTAATTAAGCAGCCTCTAGTTCAAGTTGAAATAAGACGCAGGCCGGGTTCCGGAATCACTTCCGGGATACCCGGCCTGCGTTTCTTGTCCGGCTATTTTATTGTTCAATGTGGGGGACAGCCGCCCTCGGCTGCCCAACCGGGCGAAGCCCGGCGATCAAGACGAAGCACCTGGCAAATGGAATCTACTTGGGTTTGGCTTTTCCCGGCAGCCCAGCCGGATTCTCATGCGTCCGTTCGCGGAAGCTCCCCCGCATGCCCGCGGCCAGCGAAACGCTCGACTCGCCAAACTTGTCGCGCAAGCGGTCCGCGACCGCCAATGCATCTTTCCAGCGCTGCTGTCGGCCACCTTCCAACAGATTGATCTGTTCGGTCTGCGGCTCGAATGACGACGCCTGCACGCCCAGCAGTCGGATCTCTTTCTCCGGCTTCCAGTTCCTGCGAAAAAGGGTGCGCACCTGTTCAAAAATTTCACCATCAAGTTGAGTCGCCGCCGGCAAACTATGCGCACGCGTGATCGTCGTAAAATCTTTGTAACGCAATTTAAGTTGAATGGTGCGCGCGTAGAACTTCGCTTCGCGCAGACGCCGCCCCACCATTTCGGAAAGCCGCATTAGAGTAGCTTCCAGTTGACTCACGTCCGCCGTGTCTTGGTTGTAGGTATGTTCGTGGCTGATGGATTTCGCTGCCGTATCGGCGCCCACCTCGGAGTCGAACCATCCGCCCGCATCCTCTCCCCGCGCCTTGCCCGCCAGCGCGAGCCCCCACTTGCCGAATCGCTCCTTCAGTTCAGACTCTTCGAGCCGCGCCAGGTCTCCTACTTTCATGATGCCGAGCGCGTGCAGATGGCTCTCCATCACTTTGCCCACGCCGGGAATTTCGCGGACATCCAGCGGTGCGAGAAACCTGGATTCCTCGCCCGGGACAATCCACAACACACCGTTAGGCTTCGCCTGGGCAGACGAAACTTTCGCAATCAGGCGCGATGAGCCAATGCCGATCGAACAATTGAGGCGGGTCTCATCCTTCATCCGCAAGTGCAATTTGTGCGCGGCTTTAAGCGGCGGCCCGTGCAGGCGCGCGGTGCCGGTCATATCAAGGTAAGCTTCGTCGATCGAGGCCATCTCCACCTGCGGAGAGAATGCCGTGAGCACCTTATACACTTTCTCCGAGCACTCGCGGTAACGCTCCGGATGGCCGTCCACAAAGATGGCCTGTGGACAAAGCTTCGCCGCGGTTCGCAACGGCAACGCCGAATGCACTCCAAACTTCCGGGCTTCATAGGAAGCCGCCGAAACCACTCCGCGCTCGTGCCGCTGCCCGCCCACCACAACAGGCTTCCCTTTCAGAGATGGATCGTACAACTCCTCCACCGATACGAAGAACATGTCCATGTCGACGTGGAAGATGGTGCGGGAGAGAGCCGGGATGTGCGATGCAGCGGCCATGTTAAACGAATTCTAGCAGCCGCGCTGCGATCTGCCACGGATGACGCTCCGCACACTCGCTCCAGCCGTGAGCCAAGCCTTACGCTCGTTTTAGGGCTTGGCAGCTTCGTCAGTGCATGTACGCGACCGGGTTCAGGTCTTGATCTGAGATGTTCTGCATCGCTTTCACGATGACATCGAGGTCCGCGGGCGGAGTTCGCGTGCCCCAGGGATTTACGATCATCACTTTGCCCGCGCCTGTGTCGACTCCGCTGACTACTAACGCATGGGTGCCGCTGCCCACGCTGACGCAGACCGGTCCGTAAAAGGGAAAATCCACCACATCAACGAAGATCATGAAAGGACCGTGCCTTCTCAGCGTGTCCTCAATGTAGTTGGCACCGATCGACATGTCGGCTCCATCCACGTCGAATCCAAACTTATCCAGATTGGTGTAAAGATCCTTCCAGCCCTTGTTTGGGTCCGGTATGCAAGAGTTGCTGGGATCAAAGCCACCGGTGAATTCACTGATCGGGTGAGTCGCTTTCGTTCTAAACGAGGTAAGCATTGCGACGCATGCGATCCAACAGATAGGATTTTGACCTTGCTCAATCATATCGACGTGAAAGTAGACGTGCCCCATGATGCCCCTTCATCTCTTAGAGGAGTAGCCTGCGGTGGCATCGCGAAGTACGACGTCACCCCAGCACGGCGTTATCGGCTGCTCTGGCTCGGCACACAGCGGTTATGTCCCGAAATCTCCTTCTTGATTTCAAAGGTCGCGAATCAGTCCGTTCCTATGACCGCTGTTCCCATAGTGCGCTGGGGCGACGATTCATTACATGGGGCCAACCTCAACGACTAAGCCGCAATCATTCGTGGGGTTTGGCTAGGGCACTAGACTAACGCTTTTTCTGCAGCGGCCGGTGCGGACGCACGCATCTGCCGCACCCGCTCATAAACCTTCCCATACTCCCGCGCGGAAGCATTCCAGGAAAAATCCTTCTTCATGCCGTTGCGCATGAGTGCCTGCCATGAGGTCTGGTCGCGAAATGCCTGCAGCGCCTGTTTGATGGTCAGCAGCAGAGACTCGCCGTTATACTCCGTGAACTTAAAACCGGTGCCTTTGCCGGTGCGCGCATCCCAGGGCTCAATCGTATCGTCGAGGCCGCCCGTAGCGCGGACAACGGGGACCGTCCCGTATTTCAGGCTGTAGATCTGGTTCAGTCCGCAGGGCTCGTACCTCGAAGGCATCAGAAACATATCGGATCCCGCCTCGATCCTGTGCGCGACGGCATTGTCGTAAGCCACCTTTAACGCAATTTTGTTGGGGAACTGCTTATTGAGCCGGGCAAACATTTCTTCGTACTGCTTGTCGCCGGAACCGAGGACGACCATGATCATCTCTTCGCGCGCCAGCCGGTCCATGATCTGCGCGATCAGGTCAAACCCTTTCTGCGCGGCAAAGCGCGAAACAATTCCCATCACCGGCACCTTTGGATCGGCATTCTTGACACCGAACGCACTCAGAAGATCCTGCTTGCACTTGGCTTTGCCCGACAGATCCTGGGGCGAATACTTAGCCACGATGAGCTTATCAACCTCCGGACTCCACTCATCGTAGTCGACCCCATTCAGAATTCCTGTAACGGTCGCGGCCCGGTCGCGCAGGACGCCTTCCAGTCCAAAGCCATATTCCGCAGTTTGAATTTCCTGGCTATACTTCCGGCTCACCGTGGTCACGTAGTCGGAATAAGTAAGCGCGCCCTTAAGAAAATTTACCTGCCCAAAAAATTCCATCTTCGACATGGTGAACAGATCCCAAGGAAGCATCAGCAGCGGTAAAGTCTCCGGCGGGAACAGCCCCTGGTAACCTATGTTGTGGATGGTGAACACCGTGCCTGCATCGCGGAACGCCGGATCTTCGGCGTAAACCGTGCGCAGCAGCACAGGCACCAGCGCCGACTGCCAGTCGTGACAATGAAACACGTCCGGTACGCCAAGAATTTTCGACGCTTCGAGCACGGTACGGGAAAACAAGGCGAAGCGCTCGGCATTATCCGGATAGTCCCCTGCCGACGTTCCGTAAAGCGCATCGCGATCGAAGTACTCCGGATAGTCGACAAAATAAAAACGCACACCTGACTGACTTCCGCCCGTCACCACCGCGGAAAAGCGGTATCTGTCGTCAAATGGAATCGTAATACTGCGTACAACGGTGGCCGGATCCGTCAGTTTCGTCTGCCGGTACCGCGGCAAATATACGCTCACCTGATGCCCCAATGCGGCCAGGGCGCGCGGCAATGCGCCCACCACGTCGGCCAGCCCCCCGGTCTTTGAGAACGGCACGCCTTCCGAAGCCGCGAATGCGATATGCATGAACCCTCCCCGGAGTGAATCCCGCTTTCCCCGGGCGCACGTTATGATGGAAGATGTTGCGGGAACTGATCTCCCGCCAACCATGCCCGCGGGCTGAATTGTCAGTCTATATGCCCAAGGAAAAGAGGGTCAACGTGCCGAAGGTCGTATCCACGCGCCGCCCGCAACTTAAGCCTAAGTTGGGACAGCATTTTCTCGCCAGCGAAAGCTTCGCCGTGCAAATTGTGGATGCCCTCGGCGATATCTCGCAAAATACCGTGCTCGAAATCGGTCCCGGACGCGGAGTCCTCACTTCCCTGCTGGCCAAACGGGCGCGCCGCCTGATCGCAGTGGAACTCGACCGCGTCCTGGCCGCACAGCTTCGCCTGCGCTTCGGCATGTTTGCGAACGTCGAGGTCATCGAAGCCGATATCCTCTCCATCGATTTCGATTCCTTGTTTGGCCCCAAGCCCGGACTCCGCCGTCCCGGCATCGAATTTAAGCCCACGCCGGCAAAGGTTATCGGCAACCTTCCTTACTACATCACCTCTGATATTTTGCTGCGTCTCTTTGAATACTCCAAATACTTCGAGACCCTGGTGATCCTGGTGCAGCGCGAGGTCGCCGATCGCATCGCCGCCGAGCCTGGCGGCCGCGACTATGGATTGCTGTCCGCTACTGCGCAACTCCATGCCCGTGTCGAAAAACTTTTCACCCTTCCGCCCACTGCCTTTGCGCCGCCACCTCAAGTGCATTCCGCCGCTCTGCGACTCACGATCGCGCCACGAGATCAACAGCTTGGTCTCGATACCATTGGATTTAAAGACGGCTTCATCGACTTCCTCAAACTTTCCTTTGGCCAGAAGCGCAAGACATTGTGGAACAATCTCAAGTCCGCCTACGCTGAGCCTCGCCTCCGTGCGGCGCTTTCGCAGGCTCGAGTGAAGCCCGCAGCCCGCGCCGAGACCTTAAGCCTGGATGAAAGTGCGGCGCTCTATCGTGCCTTGCGCCAGAACCACGACGGCTCGTAGCATGAACTGAGTCGACGGTGTATTTCTGCTGTACCCGTTTCGCGGAGACTTTCTCATGACCGCGATTCCAATTCGCCGTCCCGCCGTGGCCGGACGTTTCTACCCCCGCGATCCAGAAGTGCTCCGCGAAGACGTTCTCACTTATCTCTCTCAGACTCTGCCGCAGAAAACCATCTCCGCGGTGGGATGCCTGGTCCCCCATGCGGGTTACATGTATTCCGGCCAAGTCGCCGGAGCCGTCTTTGCCGCATTGGAAATTCCGGAACTCTGCATCGTACTGTGTCCCAACCACACAGGCCTGGGCAGTGCCCTGGCCATCGTGAGCGAAGGGATCTGGGAAACTCCTCTCGGCCCAGTACCCGTTGCAAGCGATTTCGCTGCCGTTCTGAAGCAGCGCTGTCCTCTTCTCCTCGAAGATGCAGCCGCACACCGCTCCGAGCATGCTGCGGAAGTTGAGCTGCCCTTCCTGCAGATTCTCCAGCCTAAACTTACGTTCGTTCCAATCGCGCTCGGCACCAGACAGTTCGCAGCACTCGAACACCTGGGCCTGGCCATGGCGGACGCGATCGCCCGGCATCGCAGCCGCGTTCTCATCGTCGCCTCCAGCGACATGAATCACTACGAGTCCGACGCCATCACCCGCGGCAAAGACCAGAGTGCGATTGAACCAATTCTCCGCCTCGACGCCCGCACCCTCTTCGATGTGGTTACCCAGCAGCACATCAGCATGTGCGGCTTTGGTCCCGCAGTCGCCATGTTAACAGCAGCAAAAAAGCTCGGCGGAGTTTCCGCCGAGCTGCTGAAATATTCGACTTCTGGGGATATTTCCGGTGATCGCGATGCCGTAGTCGGCTACGCCGGAATTATCGTTCCCGCGCTCTAGTGATGGTCCTCGTGATCTTCGTGGTTGTGCCGCCATTCCCAATATTCTCTCTGTCGCTTGGCATTCAGGCGGTTAAACTCGCGGTAAGTCTCGTGCTTCTCTTCTAACCAGTGCCGGTAAACTCTGTCTTCGTT
Organism: Candidatus Acidiferrales bacterium; assembly: GCA_035603655.1. Lineage (GTDB taxonomy): Bacteria > Acidobacteriota > Terriglobia > Terriglobales > Acidobacteriaceae > Sulfotelmatobacter. The sequence goes on from DATNKA010000672.1 coordinate 6,025, forward strand.
GGCATCCCAGTTGTGGTAATCCTTGTGGTCCCGATCGTAGACCCTGTGCTCATCCCGGTCGCGATCATGGTCGTCATGATCCTGCAGTGCGCCGGCAAGCGGCGTGGCCAGCGCTGCCGCGAGCAGCACACTTCCGAAATACTTGTATCCTCGATGCATGAGTCCTCCGTTTTTGTGGGAATGTTCTTGCGTGGTAGATGAGGCAACTGCGCGTCTCAACGATGAGCAACCGGTTCCTGGGAAGCCGCTGCCGTGTGGACCGCAGGCGACATAGAAAAATCCGCCGTCGACAGTTCACTTGCCAATCCTTCTTCCATGCGCGGACGATTTTGCGGCTCCCAACTTAAGCTCGCTTGCAACTTCTCTCGTAATTCCTGAACCCGGCCTTGCCGGTTATAGCATTCTCTTAGCTGACTATCCGTCAATTCCGGCGCGGAATTCAGCACTTCCATCTGCTGACGAAGCAAATCCAACATCTCCCGCCGTACGGCCACGATATCTTCAGCTTGCGGTTGCATCGCGCTTGTCCCTCTGATGACTTCCACACACACGTTATCGACCAAAGGAAGAAGCTCGTATCCAGTAAATGCTGTATTTCTGGAGGCTCAATCCTCCACTTGCGCAGCTACAACCTACACTGCGCAGGCCGCCTGCACGGCCCGGGGAGAGCGATTGTTGGAAGACACACTGCTTGAAGTAATTTACATTGGCGAAGTCGGGTGCAGAGTTTTCGAACCGGACGGCCCGCGATTAGTCTTTATCCAGGTATTCGCCGGGAACGTCGTCCTCTGGCACCTCGTGCGTGCGGACTCCCTTCTCATCGGCGGAGTCAGCTCTTTCCACGCCGGCCACCACGTCGGCCTCGAACGCGTTTCCTTCCTCGATCAATTCGTCGACGCTCTCCGAGTCCGCGCTCTCGACGTTCGATAACCCCTGCAAATCTCCGGACTGCCCGGCCGATCCCGCTCTTATCTCCTGGGGTTCAAATGCTTCCCCCTCCAAGCTCTGCTCTCGTTTGGGACCTCTTTTGCCAGAGACACTCGCAGTCTTCGCACCGGTCTTGTTCTTGTTCTTGTCGGGGGACTTCGTTTTCACCCCCGCTTTTTTCAGAGGGGGCTTCTGGTTGACCAACTTCTTTTTCAGGGTCGCGTTCTTTTTAGCCCGTTTTCGAACCGTCTTCTTGACCGGTCTCCGGTTCTTCGCGGCCGCTTTTTTCAGCGACGCGCGCTTCAGTTTAGCTTTCTTCTTGGCGGCCATACGCGCAGTCTACCACCGACACATCCCTGCTCCAAACCCGAGCCAAACACAGACGTTCCCCAACTTCGCTCCGCCGATCTTCAGAACCCAATGCACCCTAAATGGCATCCATAGCTCTGCATGCGAACGCCCTGTGACGAAGCCGTAATGCGCTCAGCGGGTGCCCAAGTTCCCTCTGGAGCGGCAGCACGAACTTGGATCCTTGCCGCCACCATTCTCGGCTCCAGCATGGCTTTCATCGACAGCACGGTCGTCAATGTGGCTCTGCCTGCGCTGCAAGCCAGCTTTCATGCAACCGTGGTGGACGTGCAATGGATCGTCGAATCCTATGGACTGTTGCTAGCGGCGCTGATTCTGGTGGGTGGCTCGCTCGGCGATCTGTTCGGCCGACGTCTCTTCTTCGTGATCGGCGTTGTGATTTTTGCCGTGGCCTCCGCAGGTTGCGGCTCTGCCTCGAATATCAGTCAACTGATTATCGCGAGGAGCATTCAAGGCGTGGGAGCTGCGCTCCTTGTGCCCGGCAGTCTTGCGATTATCAGCACGTCATTCGACGAGAAGAGTCGCGGCCAGGCGATCGGCACGTGGTCGGGCTTTACTGCAATCACCACCGCCATTGGGCCGGTCCTGGGCGGATGGCTGGTCGGGCATGCTTCCTGGCGGTGGGTCTTCTTCATTAATATTCCTCTGGCGGTGGCGGTGATCGTTCTTTCCCTTTGGTCCATCCCTGAGAGCCGCAGCGCTGCTGCCGGGAGCGTGGATTGGCGGGGAGCAATCCTGGCGACTGTCGGATTAGGAGGTTTGGTTTACGGGTTGATCGAATCGGTCAACCTCGGTTGGAAAGATCCGCTGGTCTTCGGGAGTCTGTTCGTCGGCCTCGGGTGTCTTAGTGCCTTCGTGTTTCTCGAGGCTCACGTCACTCGACCGATGCTTCCGCTAACGCTGTTCAAATCCCGCGGCTTCAGTGGCGCAAACCTGCTTACGCTGTTTCTCTATGCCGCGATCGGAATCTTCTTTTTCTTGTTCCCCTTAAATCTTATCCAGGTCCAGGGATACTCCACCACCGCGACCGGGGCTGCTCTCCTACCTTTCATTCTGCTCATCTTCTCTCTTTCTCGCTGGTCTGGCGGGCTTGTCGCCCGCTATGGCTCCCGAGGTCCGCTCATCAACGGCCCAATCATCGCCGCTTTGGGTTTCGTCTTGTTCGCGCTGCCTTCGATCGCAGACAGTTACTGGAAGGCGTTCTTCCCGGCGATTATTATTCTCGGATTCGGAATGGCGGTCACGGTAGCGCCCCTTACGACCGTGGTGATGAACTCCGTCGGTCAAGACCGGGTCGGCACTGCTTCTGGAATCAACAACGCAGTGGCGCGGGTGGCCGGCGTACTGGCTATCGCAGTCCTTGGAATTGTGATGGTGAAGGCGTTTAGTTCTCGACTAAACCAGAGTCTGGCTCGCTTCTCGCTGCCACCTGCCATTCTGCATGATCTCGAAACAAACGAGATCAAACTCGGCGGCTTACAAGTGCCGGAGGATCTCCATCCCGTTACGAAAACTGCCGTCAAGAAATCCATTGCGAAAGCGTTCGTATTCGGATTCCGCCTTGTCATGTTGGTTTGCACCGGTCTGTCTCTGGCGAGTGCCACGGTCGCATGGCTCATGATTCCGAAGGATCGCGTTCCCCAACGCCGTGGCAACGGTCTCGGAACAGCGGATCCGGTGAAATCGCGTTCTCAGCCTCCTGCCTCCAAGACCTGACGGGAAATATTAGCCGCGCAAGAAATAAAGGGTAAAGTCGTGTTTTTCGTGCATCCTCTTCGGTGAATCAGGACTGGATTGCGATCACCCCTTTCCCATATAAACAGTCTACCTTGCAAGTTACACTTGCAAGGTTGGCTGCTCTTGTGTGTATAATGGAATTGCTTATGGCGCGAAGGGCCCTTGAAATCTCTGTTCTCGACTTTATTCAGGCCATTGGACTCCTGGTACGCCGCGTGCGCGCCGCCGCCGCCTCGCATGAGCTTTCGTTGACCGAGGCGGCCGTCATGGCGCGCCTCGCCAGAGAGGGACCCGCAACGACCGCCGACTTGGCGCGTGCTGAAGGCATGAAACCGCAGTCGATGGGAACCACCATCGCGGCGCTTGAGGAAATGGGTATGGTCGAGCGCAGGCCGCATCCGAGCGATGGCCGTCAAGTGAATATTGAGTTGACCGCCAAAGGCGCCGCCGTGCGCAAGAGTGCCAAGGATGCAAAACGGACGTGGCTCGCGCAGGCCGTCGCCCAGCTCGCCGAACCGGAACGGGAGACGCTGTTCAAGGCGGGGGAGATCATCAAGCGCCTGGCGGAAAAGTGAAAAAGCCTGTGGCCAGTTCGGATCTAAAGGAGGCATCTCTCGGAGGCTCGATGTCGCACGCCTGGCGAGCGCTGCGACACCGCAACTTCAAACTCTTTTTCTTCGGCCAGAGCATCTCCGTGATCGGCACATGGATGACGCGTCTGGCGACCAGCTGGCTGGTCTATCGACTGACCCATTCGGCTCTGTTGCTTGGCATCGTAAGCTTCGCGGGGCAGATTGTTTCGTTTGCCCTGGGGCCATTTGCAGGCGTCTGGGTCGAACGCCTCAATCGCCGCAAGCTGCTTGTGTGGACACAAGCCGCGGCTGCACTCCAGTCGCTCGCCATGGCCGCACTCACCCTGACTCATGTCATCACGCTCGGGGAAATCATGGCTCTGACCGCGGTGCAGGGCCTGATCAATGCCTTCGATATGCCTGGGCGCCAGTCCTTCCTCGTACAGATGGTCGACGATCGCAATGACCTCAGTAACGCCATCGCGATCAACTCCTCGATGGCAAATGGAGCGCGGCTAATCGGCCCCGCCATCGCCGGCTTGGTGATCAGTGCCTTCGGCGAAGGCTGGTGCTTCATGATCGATGGCGTCAGCTACTTTGCCGTAATCGCATCTCTGCTGATGATGCGCATCAAACCCATGGATATCCGTCGGAACGCGACCAGCATGTTCGAACAGATGCGTGAGGGTTGGGACTACGTCCGTACATTTCGGCCCATCCGCACCATCCTTCTGCTGTTTGCGATTATCAGCTTGATGGGCTACTCCTACGCCGTGCTCCTGCCCGTCTTTGCCGGCCATGTGCTACACGGCGGCGCGCATACCCTCGGCTGGCTGACCGCGGCCTCCGGCATTGGGGCGCTGGTGTCGGGGCTTTCCCTTGCGGCCCGCAAGTCGGTCGTCGGGCTGACACGCATGGTGCAGATAGCGACTGCGATGCTGGGAGGAGCGCTGATTCTCTTCGGCCTGTCGCATACGTTGTGGCTGTCGCTTGTACTGATGGTCTTCGTCGGCTTCGGCTTGATGCAGGGGGCATCCGTCAGCAACACAATCATCCAGTCGTTGGTGCCAGAAGACAAACGCGCTCGCGTAATGGGCTATTACACGATGGCATTTTTCGGCGCAGCGCCGTTCGGCAGCCTGCTGGCCGGCACGCTGGCACACCGGATAGGAGCGCCCCACACTGTCATCGTTACGGGCGCGTTCTGCATCGCCGGCTCGCTATGGTTCACGCTTGATCTGCCGAAAGTCAACGCGGCCATACAGCCAATTTACAAGGAGATGGGTCTGCTGTCTGCGCGCGACATTGACCTGACTTCCGACCTGCAGGAACCGGCAATATGACCTTACCACTGCTGGTGCATGGGATTTCTGGCAACCGTTTTCCGACGCCATTTGCTCACCCTCCCGGAAAAGGATTGTCATCGCCAACGGTGAACGTTGTCTGGGCACTAATCAATCTGGTTGCGGGTTACATCCTGTTCCGGGTCGGGAACGTTTCAAGCGGAGGCAACTCAGCAGTGGTTACTTTCTTCGCGGGTATCGTGGTAATAAGCACGATGTTGAGTGTGCACTTTCGAAAGAAACTAGCCAATTAACCGCTCGAGCGAAGCCGCGCGATCGTCCACACCACCCAGCCGAAAGGAAACCGTGCCCATAACGAAACTCGATACCACCGCTGCCTTGCTTGTGATTGACCTGCAAAAAGGCATTGTCAGTTTGGGACCGTGCACCCTGCTGGCGAGATCATCGGCCGCGCTGCCGAGCTCGCGCGTGCTTCCCAGTCGCTCTCGTCAACGTGACGGGTGCGGCTCCGGGCCGAACCGACGCCGGACGTCCCACGTTTTCACTTCCGGCCGATCGGA
>DATNKA010000673.1:0-2055 GCA_035603655.1 Candidatus Acidiferrales bacterium
CACCTGCCGTTCGAGGCACAGCGTCGATTTGCGCCTTCAATATGAGGACCTGAAAGTCCGCGAATTGTTCACCAACAGTTCCGCAATGTCCCTGAATAGCGGCTCCGGAGCCATCACAGGATCGAAGTTGATGCCATGAACGGCGGCGGACCTAGCGAATCGGTTCCAGTTGTCGCGTCCATGGTTGCCCTTGGGACGCACCGATGCCGGCCATGAGTTGATTATTCGTTGCCACTCGATCCGTGACCATCAGTTTCATCGTCCGGACTGTCATGCTCGGTTGCCGGAGAGAGAACACTACTACGTTCGAGCGGCTGCTCCACTGTCGTTGAATTGCCGGGGCGCGGGCTGGTTGCAGGTAGGGGATCGCCCCGGTGCCTGACAAACTAGCAATAAGTTGATTCCACGCTCCTAGTTCATCCTCGCTCCTTGTGTGGACGAAGGGGCCGAAGCCCCTTCCCGTTGGCCATGACTACGGTTGCACTAGGGTCATTCTCTGCGTTCATGCAGCAACAATGTTCGCGGCGATTCGGGTCTTCGTCTCCATCGGGCATTGGGCTGCCGGGATTCAGTCCACCGTTGCCCGCCGCAGCACCACTTCCACTTCTTGCCGGAGCCGCAGGACACAGATCGCCTGCCCGACCTTGGAAACATTGCGCTGATTGCCTACGAGTTACATGATTGGCGCGATGCCCAAAGCTTTCCGAATCGGAGACGCACGCATTCAGATTGGGCTGTTTCAACGGTGTAAAGTAATCCCGCGTCCCAACACGAAAATGAAAACCAGCGAAAAGATTGCCGCCGCGATGACCCAAACGTAGTTTCTGCCTATGCCTTCCGATCCTCGCTCGGGAACGATCTTTCTTGGAATGTAGTACCGCAGCCACAGCAGCCCACTGTGTGCGCCCGCCGCTCCCGGCAGGGCGGACTGCCAAACCAACTGAATCCCAATCGGGTTCAAGAGTCCTCCGGCCGCCAACAAGAGTGCCGCAGAGAAGTAGGGGATGAACGTAAGCCTTCGCAGCCGCCTCTGCTCGGCTGGCGGAACGCTCACGTACTTCGCGAGCCCAATCCCTACAACCAATACGGAAATATAGTATGCTGCCATTCCCACAACCACGAGCAGCGTCCGCCAAAGCCAGTGAGGGTGCAGGTCGGCAGTCACTACTGCCCAGTCGCCGAAATTGGTAACGCCCGAAAAGAAGAAATATCCGGTCCCGGCAAGAAGGTTGAAGGCGGCACTGGTCAGGAAAAAATAGCGAAGCTGAACTGAGGCTCGTTTCGCGCTCCGCAATGCGATCCAAAAGACAATTCCTGCCGCCAGATTAACCAGTGTTCCACCCGCAGCGACAAGCTTCGAATCAAATGCACTCGACCACGCGACCGTAGTTAACACTCCGGATTGTGTTCCGGTAATCAGAGCCAGAGCCCCGTGTCCCAGCCCCTCGTGCAGCACATCAGCGAGCATTGCCGATAGCAAGCTGATCGCGCAGACTGTCAGGGCGTCGTCATTCGGCTGCGAAACTATGCCCGGCGTTGCAGCCATTTTCGCTCCCTTGATCTCGGTGGGTAAGGCTGTCGTTCGCCAAAACGAGATCGTGTCTAGTCATGGTGAAAAGTCGGGCCAACCTCTCCCGCCCGGTCGTCGTTGCGGCACGGTGGGTGAACCAACGTGAAATCATGCTCGGATTCGAAGCCGTGCAGGAAAGATCCTTACCTGATGCCTGGAACCAGCTTGACTTATCCGTCGGTTCAGCCCGCTATCTCACCGCCAATGGAGCGAACGATTCGGTCTTCCCGGTCTTCCCTTCCCTTGCCTTTTAGTTCTCAGGCCACGCGCCGTTCATAACGGTGGTGCAACCCGCCCACTTGCGGTATCCCGATGATCTCGCCTTGCCGCATGATCCCCCGTCGCTCTGGCGCATCCTTGCCTAACCCCAAGTGTGTCCGCGAGCGGTGATAATAACCCATGTAACTCTTCAGCAATCGACGTAGATGCCCGTGGCTGAGCACTACCACATGGTCCAGACATTCCCGTCGAATCGAGCCGATCAG
>DATNKA010000674.1:0-4014 GCA_035603655.1 Candidatus Acidiferrales bacterium
CGATACGATAGATTTCTTCCAGGAGTACGGGGCGCATTTCCTTCTCCGAACCAGTTACGACAAATGTGACCTTCGGTGATTCCGGAATAGTGAACTCCTCGGTTGTCCTCCGGAGTGCTTCCAGTAGGTCGTTCCTCTGCACCACCGAAGCTCGGAGTGAATTGAGCGCTGCGCGCCCTTCTTCCGTGGCTCGCCCAAGCCACTGAGACAGTTTCGTGATGGCCAGCCGCATACCGGCAGGATCTGTTGCCTCATCCAGTGCATCATCAGCGAGCATTTTGCTGGCTTGGATCGTTTGCAGAAATGAGTCATGGAATTCCCGGGCCAGGCGCGTACGTTCGCTCACGCGCTCCTCCAAACGGAGATTGAACTGTTGCGCAATCTGGTGAAGGCGATATCTGTAAGCGGATATCAACAGGAGAATAATGATGCTCACGTATATAACCCTGAACCACCAGGTTTCCCACCATGGAGGCAGGATTTCAATTCTCAGCGCAGCACCCGGCTCGCTCCAGGCGCCCCTGCTGGTAGCACCCTCCACCCGGAACGTGTACGTGCCCCAGGGCAGTGTGGTATAGCTGGCGAGTCGCTGGTCACTGCCTACCTCGTGCCATTGGTTATCCAGCCCCTCGAGTTTGTATCGATAGCGGTTGGTTGCCGCGTTGAAATAGCTGAGAGCCGAGAATTCTATCGCGAAGACATTCTGCGTGTGAGAGAGAGTGATCGAATCGGTGTAGTTGATTGACTTTGTCAGCGGTGAACCGCGCTTAAGCTCGACGGGAGTTCCGAATAATCTGAAATCGGTCAAAACGATGGGTGGGATGTACGGGTGATCTCCTACCTTTTCGGGAAAGAATGCGGCCGGCCCGCTGAAGCCCCCAAAAAACATCTCACCCTGCGAACTCTTAAAGCAGGCGCCCCAGCCTGTCAGATCCTGGCCAGGAAGGCCATCCGCGACGGCATAGTTCGCGAATCTCTCCGTAAGCGGATTAAAGCTTGATATTCCACGGTTGGTGCTCATCCAAAGAAGACCGTGATCATCTTCAAGAACGCAGCCTACTGCGTTTCCAGCAAGGCCATTCCGATTGGTAAATATGGTGAACGTACCTGCCTGGCGGTCGAATTTGTCGAGCCCGTTTTGGGTCCCAACCCAAGTTGCGCCTGAGCGGTCAAAGTACACCGAGTTGACCCGGTTGTCGCTCAGACCGTCCAAACGATTCACATCATGTTGATAGACGCTGAATTTGCCAGTCGTTGGGTCGAAACGCTGCAGACCTGCGAACTCCGAGCCGAGCCATAGAGTGCCCTCTTGGTCTTCGACCAACTCCAGGTAAAAAAGGTTGTTGCCCTGTCGATCAGGCCGATACGTCGTAAAGCGCTCAGTCGCGGCGTCGAAACGACTCAAGCCCGCCGAGGTAGCGGCCCAAAGCGTCCCATTGTGGTCGACCAGCAAGCGGAAGACGATGTCGCTGGTCAAACTAAAGGGATCTGCGGGATTGTGGCGGTACGCATGGAAGTCTCCTGTTCGCCGGTCGAAACGGAGCAGTCCGTGGCCATATGTGCCAACCCAGAGAGCGCCAGAGCGGTCTTCGCGAATCGCGATAACATCGGTACCGTTCGCAGGTCCGGCCGTCAGGTGGTAGTAAGTGTTTTGCCCGCCTCCGCGGTCGATGCGGTTGAGTGCTGCGGGGGTACCAATCCACAACGTTTTCTGACTATCTTCGTAGATCGCACCCACAAAGGGTTCAACCGTAGTTTTCGGACTATCAAGATGAGGAAAGCTGTTAAACGGCAGGGGTATCGTATTAAAGTGGGCGGCCCCGATTCGGCCCAGACCAGCCCAAATGTTCCCCTCACGATCGGCGATCAGACTCTCCACATTGTTTTGCGGGAGGCTATCGGGGTCCGAGGGATCGTTGCGGTAACGGATGAATCTTCGGTGTTCGCGATCGAATTTGAGCAGACCGGAGCCATGGGTTGCGATCCATAGAGTGCCTTGCCGGTCTTCGAGCATGGTGGTTACGCCGGTCAAGGGTATGCCGCTGCGCTGCTTGTCTTCAAACGAGTAGCGGCTTAGCTCGTTCGTCTTCCGGTCGAACACCTCTAATAGGTTGCTAGAGTTGTTGAAGATCCAGAATACGCCGAGGCGATCTTCGAAGAAGGACACCCCAGTCGAAGGCTTAAGCAACGGAATGTGTCGTCTGACCTTTCCGGTTTTGGGATCGAACTCATCCAATGCCTCCGTATTGGCGACCCAGAACCTGCCATCCTTGTCTTCACCACTCGATTCGATGTTGTTATTGCTGAGGCTCCAAGGATCGTTCGGATCATGAGAATAGCGACGGATTCGTGCGGTCGCCGGATCTAATTCATACAAACCCGTGGGAGTCGCCAACCACAACATTCCGGCAGCATCCTGGCTAATGTGTTTTGTGAGCTGAACCGGGTACCTCTCAAATCTCTCGGTTTTTTGGTCAAATCTATTGAGGAACTGGTTGCATCCCACCCAAAGTGCCCCGTCGCGATCCCTGAAGAGGGCGTCGACCTGCACCCCATTTAAGCTGTGAGGGTCTTTCGGATCGTTAACGAATACTCTGAGCCTGTAGCCGTCATAGCGGATCAGACCGTACTGGGTACCGAACCAGAGGAAGCCCTGATCGTCCTGTACCACCTGAGCAACCTTGGTTTGCAGCGACCCGTCGGAGGTTGACAGGTGTCCGAATCGTATGTCCGTCCCGTCGACGATCAGCAGCTTATCCGTTCCAGGATTGATCCGTGCTTGTAGAACACCCGTGGACGTGGCTGGCGCACTTGACCTTTGATTTCCCTGAGCCGCTGCCACGGGCCCGAAAAAGACCACACCGAGCAAAATCGCCAGGGCGGCGCCGTGAAGTCGGCTCACGATCAACCTCCGCGAGGGGCCGAAGGATCCTCAACAGTCAGAATGCAAAATGTGCATAACCGGAACCGTCGCGGTTGCCTCGTTTCGATGATTGTAATAGTTGTTTGAGCGCCCGAGAGTTAGATCTGACAGATTGAGGCCACTAGAGATTTCATCAAAAATAGGTTATCCATGGTCGCGGGGTCGGGAGGACAAATCAAAAAGTCGACCACTTACAGAGTGGGGATTAGCAAGAGCACCGGGCGGAGACTAGCCGGGTTTCATTACAATTGGCGGAAAGGACACCCTTCGCTATGGCTCCAGGGAAAGCAATTCGAATACTGATCGTGGAAGATCACCCAATCTTCCGGGAAGGGCTGGCCATGATTATAAGCTCCCAGCAGGACATGGTCCCTGTCGCCCAGGCGACCAATGCTGGAGAAGCCATCGAGCAGTTTCATATCCATCGACCAGACGTCACTTTGATGGACCTCAAGCTTCCTGGGCGCAATGGCACGGACGCGCTTATAGCAATACGGGGCGATTTTCCTCGGGCTCGCATCATCATGCTGACTACCTCGGATGGCGACGCAGAGATCCAGGTCGCCCTCAAGGCTGGAGCAGTTGCTTATGTGCTGAAGAGCATGCCCAAGAACGACCTGCTTGCCGTGATCAGGTCGGTTCATGCGGGAGGGCGGCATATTCCGGCCCAGGTAGCAGCCAGATTGGCAGAGCACCTTGGCGAGGAGAGCCTTACCACCAGAGAACTGGAAGTCCTGCGACTTATCCGGGACGGCCACCGGAACAAGCAGATAGCGGATGAACTCGCCATCTCAGAGGCAACGGTGAATTATCACATCAAGAATCTGGTCGACAAACTCCAAGCGAACGATCGAACGCACGCAGTGACCATCGCGCTCCGCCGCGGCATCCTTCAAATATGAGCTAGACCCGACCTAGAGAAAACTATAGGCCGCCGACTCGGGATTTCTGGATTACCGTGAGGGACTCGAAGCGGTACAGTCGGAAGACTGAAAGTGAAAGCCCTGCAATCTGCGCTCATCCGTCCGGTTTGGGAAACAGACCGCGGGATGAAGCGTGGGCCTTGGGCCCTGAGGACGGAGAGAAATGAC
>DATNKA010000675.1:0-3764 GCA_035603655.1 Candidatus Acidiferrales bacterium
CGAGCGCGGGATCATCCATTGTCACAGCCGAGAACTCCAGCAAGTAGTTTCGCAGCACTTGGCGAAGGAATTCGGAAGCCGCATTTTGACACACGGGAGTGGAGTAGACCGTGATGGCGGGGTCAGGCGACTGAAGGACAGCAGAAACGGAGTTCTCTGTTCTGTCGCAATGACGGAAGGACTGGACCTGCGGGACGACGAAGCCCGGTTCTGCATCTTCGCCAAGATACCGTGGCCCAACTTGTCAGATCCCTTTATTGCCGAACGCCGGAAACGCTCCCAAGAATGGTACGAAAACATAACCGTCCTTTCGATTATCCAGGGAAGCGGACGCGTTGTCCGGAGCCTGACTGACCATGCAGACACATTTATTTTCGATAGCTCCTTTGAGCGATTGCTGCCTCGGTTTCCTGCCTGGTGGCGAGCTGCGATTGTGACGGATAGCACTGTTTGCTGACCTTGCAGGTTGCGGAAAAACTCCAGTTCGAGTGGAAATGAATCAGCAGCGATAAAGCGGCGTGCGGGTGATGTTTGCATCGCCGGGCGTGGATACTTCTTATCACCCGCTAGCGTGGACAAGAGAATTTGCTGGCGCCCGAAGCGGATTTCTTGCGACTATTTCACTGTCCTATGCGCATTCTCCTAATTGGCGGGAATGGATTTATCGGGCGGTTCGCCGTGAGGGCACTCACGCGGCAAGGACACGCACTGGCGGTGTTTCACCGCGGCACGACGGCTGCGCCCGCCGGCGTGGAGGAGATTCGTGGCAATCGCAACCAACTCAGTGGCTGCGCTCAGGAACTGAAGCGTTTTGTTCCTGACGTGGTGATCGACCTTGTCATCAGTTCTGGTGCGCAGGCAGAAGAGCTGATGAACATCTTTCGTGGCGCGACCAAGCGGGTGGTCATGCTCAGCAGCATCGACGTGTATCGGGCGGTGGGCATTTCGCACGGTACAGAAAGCGGACCGCTGCAGGAAGTGCCCCTTACGGAAGAGTCGGAGTTGCGACGCTGTTTGCATCCCTACCCGCCCGAGGGCTTGCAGCTCATGCGCAAGATCTTTGCCTGGGTGACTGACGATTATGACAAGATTCCGGCCGAGCGCGTTGTCATGAACGATCGTGAACTTCCCGGCACGGTACTCCGGTTGCCAATGGTGTATGGACCGGGCGATCCGCTGCGTCGTTTTTATCCCGTAGTGAAGCGCATCGCCGACGGGCGACGCCACATCATCCTTCCCGAGACGCTGGCCGCCTGGCGCTCGCCGCGAGGCTACGTGGAGAACGTGGCCGCAGCGATTGCGCTGGCTGCCACTGATGATCGCGCAGCGCAACGTATCTATAACGTGTGCGAGGAACCATCGTTTAGCGAACTGGAATGGGCGCGAAAGATCGCCGCCGCGATGCGGTGGGATGGGGATTTCGTCGTCCTGTCCGCTGAGCGCACGCCAGGGCACTTGCTAAAGCCAGGCAACGTTGCGCAGCATTGGACGGCAAGTTCGACGCGGATCCGCCAGGAACTGGGATACGAGGAATCGGTGACGATTGAGGAGGCAATCCCGCGAACGATACGCTGGGAGCGGGAAAATCCTCCAGCCGACGCGCTTCTGGCAGAGTTCGATTATGCGGCAGAGGATGCGGCGGTAGCGGGACATTCTACATGATGTGAGTTGATGGCTGGCCTCCCTCCCAACAGCGAATCAAAATCACGGCTTTCAATCGCTTGCCAGCCCGGCGATTTCCAAAAATGGAAAAGGACTCCCTAGAACTAGACGCGAAACGGTTCCGGTAAGGGATAGTCCACTCGAATCGGCACGGAAATGCAATTTGGCTTTGATAGCAACGGCAAGGTATTTTGGCGCCGGTTGGGTTATCGCCGAATGGAACTCTATCAAAGAATTCGAACGCGACAATAAACCATCCAAAGTTGAGCTCGTGAAAGCAGACTCACCCCGTTGCGAGGAGCTGATGGGATATATCCGTGGCGAAAAGAGGCAGGGTTCGATCTCTGGTCTCCGCATCAGACTGACGGTCACTCCCCAGTTCTATGTGCCCTCTTGCTGCTCCGGCAGCTCCCAATCTCGCATCCATCACCTCGTTCAGGCATCGGATCCCAGTTTTCCAGCGCCGCGTCGCGCCGATGCCCTGTGGGTGCCAGTGGTGCTCACTTTTCAGGGAGTTGCGCGGATGCGGAATTGCGTTTCTTTCCCGCGCCGCTTCTGACCGCTTCTTCGAACCCGCGCCTCAATCCTCTGTTCCGCTCCAATATGCTCACCAAGGGCGCGCCACCGAAAAGCACTAGCCTCACCCGCCAACAATAACTCGGATTCTTGATTCCTTTGCGACCGAAGCTAGTCGAGTCCAACTCGGCCATGCGTGCGCTTTCCTGTCATGGATGTAAACGGCGGGTTTGCGTGCCATACCGGGAACTGTGATCCTGGCACAGCAAAGCAACACAGGCCCAATCACTGATATACATTGGGACCTCAATCGCTTATGAAATCAATCACTATGGACCGTGATCTCATCGTACCGATGCGTGACGGCGTGCGTCTGTTTGCGAACCTGTTCAGGCCGACAGCTGATCGGCCCTATCCCTTGATCATGTCCGTCACGCCGTACGGCAAAGACAAGCTTCCAGATCGTCTCGCAAACCTCTTCATGCGCCTTTCGGGGGTCAAGTTCGGCAAGCTCCATTGCTCGGGGCTAACGGGTTTCGAGTCGCCTGATCCAGTCTATTGGGTGCAGCAGGGCTATGCGGTTCTTCAGGCGGACGTTCGAGGCATGCACAAGTCCGAGGGACAGGCGGGAGTCCTACGGCAACAGGACGCGGAAGACTACTATGACCTGATCGAATGGGCGTCATCGCAGCCCTGGTGTACGGGGCGCGTCGGACTCATGGGCGTTTCGTATTTGGCGATGTCACAATGGCATGTGGCGGCCCCTCAAGCCCCCTCACCTCCGTGCGATAGTCCCGTGGGAAGGTGTCACCGATTTATACCGCGAATTAGCGTTCCATGGCGGGATACCTGAGACGAAATTCGTTCCCCTCTGGTCCAAAATGCGAATGCAGCGCGGGCGCAATCGCAAGTTTCCGCTAGCCGAAGATTTCCTGGTCCAGAGAGAAGCCCACCCGCTGGACGACGCATACTGGGTGTCTAAGCGACCCATCCTCGAAAACGTCGACGTGCCGGCATTGGTGTGCGCCAATTGGTCTGATCACGGACTGCATACGCGCGGATCGATCGAAGGGTTTGCGCGGATATCTTCCGGGCAAAAATGGTTGTTCACTCATGGGAGAAAGAAGTGGGAGACATTCTATGGCGAGGAGGCGTTGGCTTGGCAGAAGCGATTCCTGGATCATTTCCTCCAAGACCTCGACAACGGAATCGATCGAGTACCGAAGGTGCGCCTGGAAGTTCGGAAAGGCTATTACAGACAGGAGGTTCGCTACGAGGAGAGGTGGCCGCCCTCGTCGGTGGAGTCAACCTTGCTTTACCTCTGCGCGAATACGGGCAGTATGCAGAAAGAACCCGTCGTTTCGGAAGGTCAGGTGCGGTATCGGCCCGCGAGTCGAAACGGCAGAGCAGCTTTTTCTCTCCGATTAGAACAGGCAGTTGAACTGATTGGCTGCATGCGGTTAAAGCTATGGATTAGCACTTCCGAACGCGATGATCTGGACCTGTTCGTGGTTCTGCGGAAACTCGATTCCACGGGGCGCGAGGTTTTCTTCTCTGGGTATAACGGATACCAGGGTGATGGTCTC
>DATNKA010000676.1:0-6055 GCA_035603655.1 Candidatus Acidiferrales bacterium
AATAGCGTGTGAGAGCGGAATTGTTGGGCCCAGCAGCGACGCGCGCATACCTTCGCCAAACAACTGTGCGAGGCCGCCAAACTGCCCGACCGACTCAGAGCTGAGCCGCAACCCAAGCATGCGCGCGAATGATACCTGATACTTCCGATCGACCAGTGTAAGCCGCCAAGCCCAAGTCTTAAGAATGTGGGCGACTCCACCCCAGGCGATTACCAACGCCAGTCCCCAACCCAAAGCGACCATACTTGCGAGGAGCTTGGCGGGACCGGCCCGGTGGATCAGATGGATGAAGAGCAGAATGCCAAGGATGGCTCCGAGCGCGCGGAGAGGGAGGCGCACTCTTGCCAACCTGTTCCTAGACACGGGCCACGCTCTCGTGACTCGGTTCGTGGTGGAGATACGGACTCTCACTTCGCTTTGCTGCACCGTTGTTTTGAGACATCACCTTCTCCTCTCTCTAACACCCGGAGTTTTTTTCCTGACGGCGAACACGCTGATCTCTGCCGCACAACATATAGACCGCAACTGGCTACGGTCAAGCATCAGGCAGCCCTGACTGCCGGCCCTTTGATGAATGCGAGGATGTCCGCATTGATCACGCCGGTATTCGTGGTCATCATGCCGTGTGGGAAGCCCGGGTAAATTTTGAGCGTGCCATGCTTGAGCAGCTTGGCCTGCAGCACTGAAGCGTCTTTGTACGGCACGATTTGGTCATCGTCACCCTGCATCACCAGAGTCGGCACCGTGATCGCTTTCAGATCGCCCGTTTGGTCGGTCTCGGAGAAAGCCTTGATGCCTTCGTGATGAGCGAGTGCGCTGCCCATCATCCCCTGACGCCACCAATTCTGGATGATTCCCTGCGAGGCTTTCGCGCCAGCTCTGTTGAATCCGTAAAACGGACCTGAAGCCACATCAAGAAAGAACTGAGCCCTGTTCTCAGCGAGAGCCTTGCGGAAGCTGTTGAACACTTCGATTGGAGTGCCGTTCGGGTTTTTCTCGGTCTTGACCATCAGCGGGGGAACAGCGGCGATCAGCACGGCCTTGGCTACGCGGCCTTGAGGCTCGCCGTACTTCGCGACATAGCGCGTCACCTCGCCACCACCCGTCGAGTGGCCGATATGGATCGCATTCCTCAGGTCGAGATGCTCGACCACGGCCGAGGCATCGGACGCATAATGGTCCATGTCGTGGCCAGCGGCCACCTGCGAGGAGCGACCGTGACCGCGCCTGTCGTGCGCAACGACGCGATAGCCGTTGGCAAGGAAGAACAGTATCTGCGCGTCCCAGTCGTCCGACGACAGAGGCCAGCCGTGGTGAAACACAATGGGCTGGGCATCCTTCGGGCCCCAGTCTTTGTAGAAGATCGTTGTGTCATCTTTTGTCGTGATCGTAGCCATGGAATTGGCTCCTTTTGTGTTATTGCAGCGATAGTGAATTCGTTATTGATCTCGAAATTGCTACGGCCGGCGATGTAGTGGCCGCTAACGCCGCAGCTCCGCCGATCGGCATGTCGCGTCGGGTAAACTTGCCCATACGTCCGCTCCCCCGTGCTTGAGAGCGGTTTCGGTTTTTACGCGCTCTTTCGAATCAAATTCGGCTTCCGCGTGCGCTAATGCCTCCGGTGTGTCTAGGTCCTGCCATCGTCCCTCGCCAATCTCAAGGGCACGCAAGCGCCCCTCCGCAATCAGTTGCCGCATGCCGTCGGAAAGAGAGCAGTTGCCTTCTTTGGTGGCCAGTTCGAGCCGGTCGAACAAGGTCGGTCTGCAAAGGAACATCCCCGTATCTAAGGCGTCGTAGTGTGCGATCTCCTTGCCGATATCCACAATCCGGTCGCCGCTTCTGAGGACTTTGGTGGCATCGTCCAGGTCAAAAACGCGATCGATGTTTGGATCTACTGCGAGAATCACTTCGTCAGACGCGAGGCGCTGCTGTATGAGTGTTTCGGCCGTTTCCGGCTCAAAGAGATGATCCGCCATGAGCAGCAGGAAATTCTCGTGGATTGCGTTTCTGGCTTTCAGCGCGGAGACGCCGTTAGCTTTGTGGTAGTCCGGATTCTCCACAAAGGTCACAGATACACCGAGCGACCGGCCTTCAAACCAGTTGCGGATCAGGTCCGAGCGATATCCCACGACAATCACGAAGCTCTCGATGCCGGCCCGGCGCGCACCTTGAACTATGTGCTCGATAATGGGTTTGCCACGAAAGTCAACCAAAGGTTTGGGGAGACCGCCGGAGATCGTCCTGATTCGCGTCCCGTTACCGGCAGCGAGAATGAGACACTGGTTTACTTTTTTCATAGGACACCTTCACATCGAACTCCGAAAGGCCTGCGCGGCCCGGCCACTAAAATCCGAAAACTAACTTCCCCCGAAAAGTGCGAACGGCACCATTAAAAAATTGCCCAAAGCGATCGCTGTCTAAGTCGTTTTGAACGTCCCGCGGATTGGAATGATTGAACAGATTGAACACCCCGAACCCCAACTTCACGGTGTGCTCCTTCCCGTGAAAGGGCAGTCCGAAGTTCTTGAACACTTGAAGGTCAAACGAATCAAATCGTGGGAATCGCTCATCGTTTCGCGGACCGACGAAATCACGCTTTTCGTTCACCACGGAATATGGAAATCCGGTGTGAATATCCAGGACTGGCATGAGCATCACCTTCCAAGGCCCGTTAAGCTCCCCCCATGTCAGGAAGCGGTTGGGTGCATCGAAGGCCAGCGGACCGCGAGAGTTGGGTTGGATTACGGCCTGGGGATCGTTTCCGAAGAACTGGTTGAAGTCGTTGAGGTCGCCAGTGGCCTTCGACCGCACGTAGGAGGCATTCAGAGTTTGTCGGTGTATCTTGTATTGGCCAGTGAGCTGAAACTCGCGATAAAAATCCCTCCCCGAGCTGGCCAACGACAGGAGGCTGTTCCCGGCAGTTTTTTCGGGATTTAGGACCAAGTCATCAACGGTGTTTCGCTGTTGATAGGCCACCCGGAGCAGCAGGTTCTCTAGTACCTGACGGTCCACTTCCACATTCCAACTCTCGCTTCGTGGGTTCTTCAATCCGCCAGTAATCAAATTGGAGTATGGGACCGAAGAAGTCACATTACCTGCTGGATCAAAAGTGAAGACTGTGCGATCCGGAAAGTTGGGGAAGGCTGGGGCATTCAACGGCACCCGGTCGTAAAACAATCCCGCTCCAGCCTTTAGCAGAGTTTTGCGATCACTGGTTAATGCGAGCGTCAAGCTGGCACGTGGGGCAGCATGTGTCGAACTGGTAATGGAGTCGTTGTCGAAGCGTAGGCCGAAATCCAAGGTGAGACGCGTCCCAACCGTCCATTGATCTCCGGCAAACCATGCGAACTCGTTTTGGTGGACGAAAAAAGTAGTCGGCGCGCCAAAGTCGATTTGTTCAAGTGTCGAACCTGCCGTACCGACGATCGCTACCGGCAGGAATTGCTGACGCCCCTGGTAAGAACCGTGAGAGAAGTCAAAGCCAACCTTCAGTTCGTGGTTGCCCAGAAAATGCTTTGGGCTGAAATGGTAGATCTCCTGCCATTCGACTCGACGCGTATCTCGATTTTGTCGATTAAAGAAGCCGCCTTCTGTGGTTTCGACCAGCATCTGATACGGAGCTTGACTGTTGGGAAATGTGTCTGCGTCAAACTCTTCATAGGCGAACCGCGAGGAAAGCAATCCGCCCGACTCCGCAACGTAGCTGTGTTGCGCAGAAACCTGATCTCCACGCTGGTGTAAGTTTGTGGTCGATGGCTGAGGGTTGAACGTATTGAGCCCAAGGTAGTCAAACTTTTGTGGAAAGACAGCAACCGACAGAGTCGCGGTCTGTCTGTCTGTAATCTTCAAATCGAATTGGCTGAAAGAATCAAAGCTCTCAAGTGTTGTGTCACGTTGCAGCGGCGGTAGGCTCTCGACCGGCGTTCGGACGAAGCGGTATTCCAGAGACTGGGTGAATGCGAGTCGGTCTTTTATCAGCGGCCCAGTGATGGTGGTGCGCGGCGTGAAAGCTCCAATTCCAACAATGCTCCCGTCGCGGTCTCTGGCCCGCGGAGCAAGATTTTGTATGGAGAAGTGAAATTTGTCGAAGTTGCTGGTACGGGTTTCTACGCTGGAGACTGCTCCGGTGAATTTTCCATATTCGGGGTCATAAGGGTTGGAAATAACCTGAACGGATGAGACCACATCAATCGGCAAGCTGATGGCTTGTCCACCGGTTGCCGGATCAGTGACGTTGGCCGAATTCACCAGCCAGCCGGCCTGGGTCGCTTGCGCGCCCTTCATATTGATACGTCCGTCCGGCCCCCGGACCACTCCCGGGACGAGCGGAAGCAGACTGTCGATCTTCTCCTCTCGATTCGGAGCTTTTTCCACGACCGATTGACTGATGGTGTTGTGCTGTGAAGACTCGCCAACTACGAAGGCCTCGGCTGCGGTCACATTTACGGTGTTGCTGACCATTGTCACGTTCATTTCGAGAGGGACAGTCGAGGACGTGCCTGGGGTCACCTCGACCGCGAGTCCGCCACTTAACCCCGGAGCATTCGCTTCGATCTCGTATGTCCCGGGGGGAAGGCGATCGATAGCGAATGCTCCCTGCGCGTCCGACTCGGTTTCCTTGGTTATAGGGCCGTGAAGGACGATGCGAACGCCGGGCAGAACAGCAGGTTCTCCATTTGTGCCCTTCGTGAATACATCACCTCTTATTGATCCAAGTGCGGGGGAGCTGCCTTGAGCGAAACCAAGGCCCAGGGACAGCAGGATCATCAAAGCGATCCCAATCAACGCCCGCATGGCTGCTCCTCCTGGTCACTTGAATTGCAATGTGCTGCCCAAACCAAGGGCATCCGACGCGATTTGCTTCAAAGCGTTGAGAAAACGAGAGATGCAATGAATTCGAGCACAACCCACAGTGGATAGTGACGTGTCACTTGAGTTGGATCGATTTGACACGTCGAAACCTTGTGACAGTCACGCAATTGTCATGAGAAAGGAATTGCGCGGGGCCGCGCTGCCGGATCGGAAATGCCGTGCTCTGGGGAGAAAGCGAAAGCTGGGCGACTGCGATGTTACCGGACACCGCGGGTTGTTTCGCGTCGATGCGACGAAGTCGAAGCGATGGCGGCTTCTGGAACGATTGTCCGCGGTTCCTTGCTCTGAACCGCATTCACCACGTAGTCCCGGTGATCGATGGTCAAAACCTTGTTTCCATAGAGCCGTACCTGGACAAATGTCTGGTCCTTCTGCGGAAGCCAGAACTCATCAATTTTCTGGTACTGCCGTACGAAGTCAGCGCGTTGGATCCAGAAAGACAGTTTTTTCGCCGGATGGCCCTCAATCCGTACCACGGAGTAGTCCTTTACGTCGATCCAAAGCTTACCCTCAAACAAGTATTTGTCTTTGCGCCTGGGCATCGCCTCGGCCACGAAGCAACGATATCGACCAACCTGTTGTTCACCCAGCAAATTCAAGGAATAATTGTCAGCCGAAATGGCACTGTCATGGTGTTGTTTTCCGGCTGCAGTCTCGATCTCGCTTTTTATCAGAGGATTCAGCGCCATATCCCGGACCAGACCAGACCCGGACTCGGAATCAACCCTGAACGTCTTCTTGTCGGGCGCGAGAAACTCCATACGTCCGATTTCCTCGGCATGCATCTTGCCTTTGAGATCAACGACCTGATAAGTCCTCAGCACGCTATAGTCGTGCAGGACCGACCTGCGTCGCTCGTTATCCGCGGCAAGTTCAGCGAACACTTGGCTTTCGGTTACCCCAGGTCTCAATGGCTCAATGACCGTTGACAACTGCGGTAGTTCCTCTTCAGCAGCCCGAGCGTTCGCCTCCGTTGCGAGCATAGCCATCGCAACCATCATCGCCACTCCGTATGAGAACGCGAGTTTACTGTGTGACGTTGCTCTGTAACCGTCCGGGCGCGACGCATTGACATCGCTGAGTTTATGGAAGTGTGAGTGTTGAAATAAGTGTCCACATAAGATTAAGTGGACACTTATCTCGAGGGGGCGGTGATTCGATTAGGCAGCAGCGGTTGAGTGAG
>DATNKA010000677.1:0-10900 GCA_035603655.1 Candidatus Acidiferrales bacterium
CCTATGATAATCACTCGCTTGCCGGTAGCCAGAATCTCCGTCTCCGGATCGACCGTATCCCCCAGACAGCGACGGTTCTGCTGCGGCAGGTACTCCATGGCGAAATGGATTCCCTTCAGTTCACGCCCCGGCACTTTGAGATCGCGCGGCTGTTCAGCGCCACCCGCAAGCACGATCGCATCGCAGTCGCGCCGCAGATCCTCCACCGAAATGTTCTTTCCAACCTCAGCGTCGGTAACAAAGCGCACGCCCTCGGCTGACATCTGCTCCAGGCGACGATCGATGATGTGCTTCTCCATCTTGAACTGCGGAATGCCGTATCGCAGCAAGCCACCGATGCGGTCCGCTTTTTCGTACACCACAACGGCATGACCGGCGCGGCGGAGTTGCTGCGCCGCTGCCAGGCCCGCTGGTCCAGAGCCCACAATCGCGGCCTTCTTCCCGGTCCGATGCTTCGGCGGCTCCGGCCGGATTAAGCCTTCCAGAAATCCCCGCTCAACGATGTTTTTTTCGTTTTGTTTGATGGTAACCGCCGGCTGATTGATCGCGAGCACGCAGGATGCCTCACAGGGGGCGGGACAAATGCGGCCGGTGAATTCCGGAAAATTATTGGTCGCGTGCAGTTGCCGCACCGCGTCTTTCCAGCGGCCGCGGTACACCAGATCGTTCCAATCGGGAATCAGATTGTTGACCGGACACCCCGTCTGACAGAAAGGTACGCCGCAATCCATGCAGCGCGCGCCTTGTTTCCTGAGAGTTTCTTCCGGCAGGTCGAGATAAATTTCGAACCAGTCATTGACGCGCTGAGTAACCGGACGACGCGGAGCAAGCTCGCGAGAATATTCAAGAAACCCCGTGGTCTTACCCATTCTGCACCTGTACGTGGCGCACATGCTCGGCTTGTGCGACCCGGGCCATCGGCTGACTGGGAACCAGGGCCGGGCGGCTGCGGCTTGCTCCCAGCACTCGCTTGAATTCGTGGGGGAATACTTTAATGAAGCGCGGCAGCAGGTCAGACCAATTCTCGAGAATCGACTTCGCCCGCTGGCTCCCGGTCAGTTCCAGATGTCGCGCGATCAGATTTCTGAGAACCTCCGTATCTTGCGCCTCAGTCACCGATTCAAGATCGACCGAACCGAGATTGCATCGCTCCTCCGCGAAATTACCCCGCTCATCAAAGACGTAAGCGACGCCGCCGCTCATGCCCGCCGCGAAATTCCTTCCGCATGATCCCAGTACGAGCACCAGCCCGTTCGTCATGTACTCGCAGCCATGATCGCCGACTCCTTCCACCACCGCAGTCGCTCCGGAGTTGCGAACCGCGAATCGTTCTCCGGCAACCCCATTGAAAAAAGCCTCTCCACTGGTGGCGCCGTAGAGCACAACATTTCCGATCAGGATATTCTCTTCGGCAGCGAACCCCGACGCACGCGGTGGATACACAATTAAGCGTCCGCCGGATAGACCCTTTCCAACGTAGTCGTTGGCTTCGCCCTCGAGCGTAACCGTGACGCCGTTCGCAAGAAAAGCACCCAGGCTCTGTCCGGCGGAGCCCGTCAGATGAACCCGAATCGTATCGTCGGGTAATCCTACAGAGCCATAGGCGCGCGCAATTTCTCCGCTCAGCATCGTACCCACAGTGCGGTGAACGTTGCGCACCGGCAGGCTAATCTCGACCGGAGTAAGCGTGTCGATGGCGACCCGCGCAGCTTGGAGAATTTTGTGATCAAGCGCGTCTTCGAGACCGTGGTCCTGCGCCTGCACGCACCGCCGGGCCACTCGCGAGGGCACCGGGGGGCTGTAGAGAATTGCCGAAAAATCGAGCCCTCGCGCCTTCCAGTGATCGACTGCGGGTTCAACGTCTAGCATATCAACCCGCCCCACCATCTCGTTGAAGCTGCGGAATCCCAGCTCCGCCATGTAGTGGCGCACTTGCTCGGCAAGAAAGAAAAAGAAATTGATGACCTGCTCGGGCTGGCCCTGGAACTGCTTGCGCAGCACAGGATCCTGCGTGGCAATGCCCACGGAGCAGGTATTGAGATGACACTTACGCATCATCACGCATCCCATGGCAATCAGCGGCGTGGTGGCAAAACCAAACTCTTCGGCTCCGAGCAATGCGGCGATGACCACATCGCGGCCGGTTTGCAGTTTGCCGTCGGTCTGCACCCGAATGCGGCTTCGCAGATCGTTCAACAGCAGCACCTGCTGGGTCTCCGCCAGGCCCAACTCCCAAGGAATGCCCGCGTGCTTGATGGAACTCAGCGGGGACGCTCCCGTCCCGCCGCTGTCGCCGCTAATCAGAACTACATCGGCGTGCGCCTTGGCCACGCCCGCAGCCACCGTGCCTACACCCGCCTCGGCTACCAACTTCACCGCGATGCGAGCTTGCGGGTTGACATTTTTCAGGTCGTAAATCAGTTGTGCGAGATCTTCGATCGAGTAAATGTCATGATGCGGCGGCGGCGAAATCAGTCCGACCCCGGGGATCGAATGCCGCAAGCGAGCGATCACTTCGTCCACTTTGTAGCCCGGAAGTTGGCCACCCTCGCCAGGTTTCGCGCCCTGCGCCATTTTGATCTGCAATTCGTCTGCGTTGACCAGATAGTTCGCGGTCACACCGAAACGCGCCGAAGCTACCTGCTTTACCGCGCTGCGCCGCAGATCTCCGCTGGCATCCCGCCCGAAGCGCTCTTCATCCTCTCCCCCCTCGCCCGTGTTCGACTTGCCCCCCATGCGGTTCATGGCGATGGCCAGCGTCTCATGCGCTTCTTTACTGATGGAGCCAAATGACATTGCTCCGGTGGTAAAGCGCTTCACAATTTCCTTGGCCGGCTCCACTTCGGCAATAGAAACCGGCTTGGCGCTCTGCTTCAGCTTCATCAATCCCCGCAGAGTACACAGGTTGCTGCTCTGCTTGTCGATCAGTTCGGTGTATTCCTGGAATGTCTGGAAGCTCTGCTGCCGCACGGCCTGCTGCAGTTTGCTGATGGTCAGGGGATTCAACAGATGATATTCACCATCCACTCGCTGGTGGTAGGCGCCGCCGACCGCAAGTTCGGTCTCGAATTCTGTGACCGGACGCAAAGAATGTTCGTGGTTGAGTTGCGCCTCGCGGGCCAGGACGTCAAGGCCTATTCCTTCCAGGCGCGAGGAGGTCCCCGCGAAATAAGATTCGACCAAGTCTTTCTTCAGTCCAATTGCCTCGAAGACCTGGGCACCCTGGTAGCTTTGCAGTGTCGAAATACCCATTTTGGCGAAGGTCTTCAATAGCCCCTTCTTTACCGACTTCATGAAATTCTTGACCGCAAGCTCACGAGTAATGCCGCCGGCCAGATCGCCACGCCAGGCGAGATTTTCCACCGTCTCCAGTGCCAGATAAGGATTAATGGCGCTCGCTCCGTATCCGCTCAACAAAGCGAAATGCATCACTTCGCGCGGTTCGCCAGATTCGGTGATGAGAGCCACTTGAGTTCGCGTCTCTTCTCTGACCAGGAGGTTATGCACCGCGGCCAGTGCCAGCAAGCAAGGGATGGGCGCATAATCCTTATCCACTCCGCGATCGGAAAGAATCAGCAGACTGTATCCCGCCCGAACGGACAATGACGCTCGCCGGCAAAGCTCATCGAGCGCGCGCTGGAGTCCTGCCTCCCCCTCGCTTGCCCGGAACAGCACAGGCAGCGTGGTGGCCAGCAGATCCCGGGTCGAAACGCGGCGCAGCTTCTCCAATTCGCGATTGGTCAGCAGCGGATGCTCCAGCTTCAGCATGTGACAATTTTCCGGCGCTTCCTCGAGAATATTGCGCTCACTGCCGATGTAGCTGATCAGGGACATCACCATTTCTTCGCGAATGGGATCGATCGGGGGATTGGTGACCTGCGCGAACAATTGTTTGAAGTAATTGAACAGCGGCTGTGGCCGATCCGAGAGGCATGCAAGCGGAGTGTCGGTTCCCATCGAGCCAACGGGCTCTTCGCTATTCGATGCCATGGGCGCCAAAATCATCTTCAGATCTTCATCTGTATAACCGAATGCGCGCTGCCGCCGCAGAAGAGTCTCGGGATCAGGAGGATGCGTCCGTGAAGGCTCGGGCAACTGGTTCATCGTGATCTGGTTGTCCTTGAGCCACTCGGCATACGGCTGCTGCGAGGCCAGGCGGTGCTTGATCTCTTTGTCCGAGACGATGCGGCCCTCGACCGTGTCGACCAGAAACATCTTTCCCGGTTGCAAACGGCCTTTCATCTTTACTTGCTCGGGTGCGACTTTCAGCACGCCGGCTTCGGAGGCCATGATCACAACCTCATCATGCGTTACCACATATCTTCCGGGACGCAGACCATTGCGATCGAGCGTGGCTCCGATGACGCGGCCGTCGGTGAACGCAACCGCCGCCGGGCCGTCCCACGGTTCCATCAGGCAAGCGTGATACTCATAAAACGCCCGCTTATCCGGCTGCATGTGCGGATTTCCTGCCCAAGCTTCTGGAATCAGCATGGCCATCGCGTGCGGCAGGCTGCGCCCGGCCTGGAGCAGAAGCTCTAAGGCATTGTCGAAATTCGCGGAGTCGCTCCCCTCCGGCTCGATGACCGGAAAAAGCTTCTTCAGATCGTCGCCAAACAGTGGCGATGCCAGCAGCGACTGGCGGGCATGCATCCAGTTCACATTTCCGCGCAGCGTATTGATCTCGCCGTTATGCGCGATGTAACGATAAGGATGCGCGCGCTGCCAGCTCGGAAATGTGTTCGTCGAAAAACGCTGATGTACCAAGCAGAGAGCGCTGATTACATCTGGATCGGAAAGCTCGCGGTAGAAGTTCGTGAGCTGGGAGGCCAGCACCAATCCTTTGTAGACGACGGTTCGGCAAGAAAGCGAGGGGATGTAAAAGGTGCCCGCACTCTCATCGCCAGATTCGCGTATTTCGCTTTCGGCGCGCTTACGCACGATGTACAGCTTTCGCTCG
This sequence comes from Candidatus Acidiferrales bacterium, assembly GCA_035603655.1. Classification (GTDB taxonomy): domain Bacteria; phylum Acidobacteriota; class Terriglobia; order Terriglobales; family Acidobacteriaceae; genus Sulfotelmatobacter. The sequence goes on from DATNKA010000677.1 coordinate 4,961, forward strand.
AAAGCGTCTTCCTCAAGACCAGGAGGCCGTCCGATAAAAATCTGCTGGATATATGGCTGCGAGGCTCGCGCGACGCGACCAATTGCCGAAGCGAAGACCGGCATATCTCTCCAGCCCAATACGGACAAACCCTCCTCGCGAACAATTCGCTCAAGAATCCCTTCGCACTGCAGGCGGGGGTGCTTCTCCACGGGCAGGAAAGTCATGCCGACACCGTAAGAGCCGGGCAGCGGTAACTCGAATCCCACTTGCGCGCATTCGCGTGCGTAGAATTTGTGTGGAATCTGAATCAGCACACCTGCGCCGTCGCCGGTCTCAGCATCGCAACCACAAGCCCCGCGGTGCGCCAGATTCAGCAGCACTTGAATCCCGTCGCGAATGATGTCGTGGCTCTTCGCGCCGCGGATGCTGGCCACGAACCCGATCCCGCAGGCGTCGTGCTCATGCGCAGGATGGTACAGACCTTGCGCCGGCGGGATGCCATTTATATGGCTTGCACGGGACGTCACCGCTTCTCCTAGGGATGAATTTCGAACCACGAATCGGTTCTTCCTGGACTTGAGCCCGAGGCTGCGGGGCGCAGCCCACACTCCACTCCAAGCCCACTCCGTCGATTCTGTGATAAGCCTTCGCCGTTGACAAGTACAACTCAGAATTTCGATGCGGAGTATGCGAATTTCAGAACACAGGGGCACAGAAAAGCTGCTGCTGCGAATCGCTGGATTCACACCGATATAGTGCCTGAATACAGGGCCATTCCAACTACGGCGTCCATCCCGAGCGCGTCGAGGTCATCGATTTCTTGCTGAGCTTTGATGCCACCGGCCACCACCAGCCGCCGCGAAGTTGCCTGCCGGATTGCATTCACGGTCTCCATCGGAATTCCGCCCATCAGCCCCTCCGTATCAATGTGGGTATAGAGAAAAGTTTCGCAGAAGGGTTCCAGTTTGCGAATCATGTCGAACGCCGTCACCGCTGTCTGTTTGCGCCAGCCATCGATCGCCACCCGGCCGGCTCTGGAATCGAGGGCAAATACCAGCGGCGCCGTGCCCAGTTCGGTCGCCAGTTGCGCGGCGAACTGCGTGTTGATCTTTCCATTGTCCAACAACGTGGAACCGAAGATTACCCTGCATGCGCCCGCTCCTAGAATCGCGCGCGCCGTTTCGAGGCTGCGAATCCCGCCGCCAACCTGGCAGTTCAACCGCTCGACAACCTGATTCACGATTGAGAGGTTATTCCCGTTGCCCCGTGCAGCATCCAGATCGATCACCTGCACCATGGCATATCTGGAGAAGCGCTCAATCCAATATTCAAAATTGTCGAACTCCAGCGCTTTCTTCTCGCCCTGCACCAACTGCACAATCTTGCCGCCCATCAGATCGATCGATGGAATCAGCATGGCCACCTCACCGGCACCCGGGCATGGTGCAGTTCGCCTTTCAGCTGAGCGATATTCTCCATGCCGAAATGAAAAATGGACGCTGCTAAAGCCGCGTCAGCATGGCCCTGCTGAAACACTTCAATGAAATCGCGCGCCGATCCTGCTCCGCCCGAGGCGATGACAGGAATCGAAACCGCTTGCGCCACCGCGCTCACCAACTCGCAGTCAAACCCGGACTGGGTTCCATCGCGATCCATCGAAGTCAGCAGGATCTCCCCCGCTCCCCAAGCCGCGGCCTCCCGCGCCCACTGAATGGCGTTGTGACCTGTCGATACACGTCCTCCGGCAACGAACACCTCAAAGGTTTCATCGATCCTTTTTGCATCGATTGCCACCACCACTGCCTGCGATCCAAAACGCGCTGCGATTCTGCCAATCAATGCGGGATCGCTCACGGCGGCCGAGTTGATCGCGATCTTGTCGGCGCCGGCATCGAAGACCGAGGCTGCGTCCTCGAGGCTACGGATTCCTCCGCCAACCGTAAACGGGACAAATAGCGAGCGCGCTGTGCGGCGAACCGCATCCAGCAGGGTGCGCCGGTTCCCGCTTGTGGCCGTAATATCCAGGAGAACGATTTCGTCCGCGCCGTTGGCGGCGTGAGCCGCAGCACACGCCGCGGGATCTCCGGCATCGCGCAGGTTCTTGAATCGCACGCCTTTCACAACCCGGCCGCCGTCCATATCCAGGCAGGCGATGATGCGCTTGGTCAACACATCAGACCTCACAGAAGTTTTTCAAGATAGAGATCCCCACATCTCCGGATTTTTCCGGATGGAACTGCACTCCAAAAACGTTATCTCGTTCGACCGCGCCTGCAAACCAAAGTCCGTGCTGGCTTGCCCCCGTCGTGGCAGTCACCTGTGGCGCATGGAAAGAATGGGTGTAGTAGACGAATGAGTCCTGCGCGATGCCTCGCAGCAAGCGTGAGCTGTGCTGCACGATCAGAGAATTCCAACCGACATGCGGCGACTTTACGGACGACGGAAAGTGCCGGCATTTTCCGGGAAAGATTCCTGCTCCCGGAATCTCACTGCACTCTTCACTGCCTTCGAAAAACCATTGCATTCCCAGACAGATTCCAAGAAATGGTCTCTTGGCGGAAACGCCGTCCAGCAAAGCTTCGTGCAAGCCGGTTTGGTACAAAGCGCGCAGCGATGAGAAATGTCCTACCCCAGGCAAGACAATCTTGTCCGCTGCGGCTACGAGTTCAGGCTGGTCGGTTACAACCACCTGAGCGCCGAGGTGGTCGAATGCCTTCTTCACCGAATTGAGGTTGCCGGCGCCGTAATCCACAATGGCAATCACAAAAGTCCCTTGGTGCTCGGCAGCATGCGGCCCAGGCGGCGGTCGCGCGAGCAGGCCACGCGCAGGGCTCTGGCGAAGGCTTTGAAGAGCGCTTCGATCTTGTGGTGGCTGGACCGTCCATATAACACACGGGCATGGACATTCGCGCGTGCGCCACGGGCAAAGCCTTCGAAGAAATCACACACCAGTTCCGCCTGCAGATCGCCTACTCGCGCTGCCCGGACCTTGGTATCGACCACGGCGGCAACGCGTCCCCCGAAATCGACGGCCGCCAGGCCGAGAGTTTCGTCCATGGGCATGAGGAAATAACCGGCGCGCAGGATGCCGCGGCGATTGCCCAAAGCACGGTCGAATACTTCGCCCAGGGCGATCCCAACATCCTCCACGGTGTGGTGCTGATCGACATCCAGGTCGCCCGTGGCTGCCAGTTTCAGATCGAATCCGCCATGGCGCGCAAAGAGTTCAAGCATATGGTCAAGAAAACGGATTCCAGTGGAAACTTCATACTGCCCACGACCCTCAATCGTGAGCGCAATCCGAATCTCGGTTTCCGCGGTCTTGCGGTGCAGCTTAGCTTTCCTCACGCCCTGACCTCACTCGACAGCCTGAGTTTCCCGACTACATCGCGCAGTGCCCCGATCAGAATCCGCGTGGGTTCGTACGACCCCAGGGTGAGCCGCACGCAACCTTCGCATCCCGGATCAGCGTTTCGGTCGCGGACGAGAATTCCTCGAGTGCGCAAAGCTTGAATGAATTCTGCGTGCCCGGGCCCGACGCGGACCAGGACAAAGTTGGCGCGGCTAGGCCAGTAGTGCAGGCCAAGAGATCTAAGCTCCTGCTCCAAAACGTCGCGGCCATGCCGCACTTCCCTGACATAGCGTTCGACGTATGGCTGATCCGCAAGAGCCTCCGGCAACACCGCCAACCCGACCGCATTCACGTTATAGGGCGAAGCAACGCGACGCACCATGGCCATCTGTCTCGCGTCTCCGGCAAGAACGCCGATTCGCAGACCAGCCAAACCGTAAGCCTTCGAAAAAGTTCGCGTTACGAAAAGATTAGGCGGCCACCCGGCATGCTTGAGGAGCGTCTCCCCGTGAAATTCGAAATAGGCTTCATCCACCAGGACCGCCGCCTGCGGCGCCGCTCGGGCGATCTGAAGCAGACTCTCGCACGCAACCGCCGTTCCCGTCGGATTGTTAGGATTTGCCACTGCGATCAGCCGCGTGCGGGAGCTGATTCGCGAAAGCACTGTTTCCAAAGGAAAGGAAAAGTCATCGCCGGAGGGAACCTGAACCAGACTGGCACCTTCCGCCTGCGCGAAGATCGCATACATCGCAAAAGTGGGCACGACAATCATCGCCTCGTCGCCGGGCTCGAGATAAGTCGAGCACAGCAGATGAATTGCCTCATCCATCCCATTCGTGAGCAGAACCTGAGCCGCATCGAGTTCAAGAAAATCAGCCACTTGACCTTCCACCGGCTCGCGCTCTGGATAACGTGCCAGGGCTTCCGCATCCAGCGTGTGCAGCCGTGCCAACACGCGCGGCGAACAACCGATCGTGCTCTCGTTGAAATCAAGCCGCAGTCCCTCGCGGCCGGCCAACGGCGGCCGATAAGCATGCATAGTCTTTACCGCGATGCGGGCCTCAAGCATTACCGGCACCTCACCCGCAACGATTCGGCGTGTGCGCGTAAGCCTTCGCTTTCAGCCAGCACAATGGCCGGCGGAGCGATGGCTCGAATCCCTTCGCGCGACACTCTCTGGCAAGCAATAATGCGGACATAATCCAGCACGCTCAAGCCACCGCGCAAACGCGCCATTGCTCCGGTAGGTAATACGTGATTCGGACCAGAGATGTAATCCCCTGCGGACTGCGGCGTAAACTCATCCAGGAAAATTGAACCGGCATTTTTAACCGCCAGTTCCAGCGCCGCCGGCAACGTTAGATGCTCGGGCGCAATGCGATTTGCGATCTCGATCGCTTCTTCGAGAGAAGCAACCACAAGAATGGCTCCGTTGCGCGAAAGCGACTGAGCCGCGATGGGATTTGTACGCACACTTTCCTGTACTTTTTTTTGCACCGCTGTCGCTAGTTCACGCGAATTCGTAACCAGGATGCAGAGCGCGTCGGGATCATGCTCCGCCTGCGCCACCAAGTCACTGGCAATGAAAACCGGATCACCCTCCGCACTTATGATGACCGCTTCGGTAGGACCGGCCAGGAACTCGATGGCACAATCGAACCCAACCAACTTCTTGGCCGCGGTCACGTACCGGTTTCCGGGACCCACGATCTTGCTGACGCGCGGAACGCTTTCGGTTCCATAGGCGAGCGCAGCGACTGCCTGCGCTCCTCCAACCCTGTAGAATTCGCGCACACCCAGAAAAGCGGCGGCGGCTAGAGTTGTTTGCGCAGGGCGCGGTGAAACTACTCGAATCTCTGGCACGCCCGCAACCTGCGCCGGAATTACCGTCATCAGCAATGTCGAGGGCAAGGGATAGCGTCCGCCGGGAACATAGCAGCCCACCGATTCCAGCGGACGAACCAACTGTCCCACACAAACCCCGGGCCGAATTTCACGACGCCACTCCTTCGGTTTCTGCCACTCGCAGTAACGGCGAATGTTGCCTGCGGCCTGCGCGATGGCGTCCTGCAGTTCCGGAGAAGTATCCTGCCAAGCATCCTGCAGATCAGCCTCGGGCACCCGCACCGGTTCGTCCCCAGCCAAATTGTCCCAGCGCACGGCATACCCTCGTAATGCTCGATCACCATTGCGCCGAACGTTGCGCACGATGCGCCGCACCGCAGGCTCAACCTCGTCCAGGTCGGTTGCGCCGCGCCCTTCCAGCCCACGTACGAATCGCTCCTTCTTGAGCCCGTCAAGAATTCGCATGCGCATCACATCACCACCTTGTTCAGCGGATATTCGACGATTCCCTGGGCGTTCGCTTGCTTCAGTTTTGGAATCAGAGACCAGGCTGCGTTCTCTTCGATCACTGTGTTGACTGCCACCCATTCGCTATCGGCGAGCGGTGCGACGGTCGGATTCTGCAACGCGGGCAGCAGGCTGAGGACTGCGGCCAAATCTGGTTTGCGCACGTTGAGCATCAGACCCACCCTGCCCAGGGCAGCGATAGCCCCGCGGAGCATTACCGCCAGGTTCTCGATCTTGAGCCGCCGCTCGGGATC
>DATNKA010000678.1:0-3292 GCA_035603655.1 Candidatus Acidiferrales bacterium
CGAACAAATGACCAAAATTAGTGTTTCTCGATTATTGTCCTAGTCATGGCGCTATTGCTTACCGTGTTCCTTTGTTTTGGCAATGACAGTGTCTTCTGCAATGTACACGCACGCCTCGATGTTGCCGCCGACAAAGAACGGCGTTACCTCGAGCGAGCCGTCGATACGGTGATTCACCGCGACAAGAATGTTATTGGGTGTAATCTTTCCTATGGTGTGTACTTGGAAAAAGCTTCCCGGCGAGGTCGAGCAGTTGTAGCGTAAATCGACGGTGTCGTCATCGATCAACCGATATCTTCCTTTGCAGACGCCGTTGGAAGGCGTCGCTTGCGACGCATCGGTCGAAGGCACCTGCATGAGCACTCCCTGATCGACGATTTTGACGTTGCCGGCTCCGTCGAACGACCAAACTCCTGTGTTGGTCACCACCGACTGCGTTACAGGTCCAGTCAAAACGCGCGGGCAGGTTCCGTTCTGCGGGAGCCGGTGACGAACTGCAAGGTTTCGTTGAACGGGAAGTCGCCTTTGAGGCGGTCAGAATTGTTTTGAGCGAAGGCGGCACTTGCGATGCAAACGAACACTAAGAGGGCTTTTCTCAAAGCTACGGCTCCTTTTGCCTGGTTATCTCTATGCTCGGTGATGATGGGTGCGATTTTCGCCTCCATCAAAGTGCGAACATGTTTCACAACCGTCCACTTTTCAGCGGTCAGGGTTTCGATGAGGTCATAGGAACTGCTATCGGGTGCCGGTAGCGGTGCAGACTTTCTGTCTTTTATTACGCTTGCCATTAACAAATCCTTTCTTACTTTTCATGTGTTGCTGTTTGCTATACCTCACTCAAAGCACGTGGGCCGCCAAACGCATCGGGAAATTGTCTGCTGAAAAGAAGTGAGTTGCAGTCTGAAATGGGGGCGTTGATTAGTAAATCAGTGTGATCAATAGATCAGCGTCAAATGGTGGCGACACAGCTCGGATCATCAGGTTATGAGGTGATGGAGAGCTCTAGCAACAACGAGTAGGTGAGAATTACAAAATGAAAGATTGCAGCCCGGTCAAGGGAAAGATACTCAAAAAATGAGCGGAACGCATTAGGCAACCAAGGGCGATGACTCCGTGAGCGGGGTCGACAAGGTGAAGTGAAAGGTTGCACCTCGCCCATCATTGGCAGTCGCCCACAAACGGCCGCCATGGGACTCCACAATGGTCGCACAGCGCTTTTTGGGCGTTACGTAACTCATTAATAAGGTGTGCGTTCTGAAATGCTGTTGCGGCATTATTCGCCGCTACGGAAAGCAGTTGCCGATCGATCTGGTCGGGAAAATCGGAGCGACCACACGCCGTCGCAATGAGACCCCGCTCGCTGTTTACTCCAATAGGAATTACGATCCCGCAGCAGGATTTCCCGAACCCGCCAACATTGGTCACGATTTCCGTTCGAGAGATTTTGACCGAACCTGACGAGGCGTTCTTGCAGCCATGGGGGAAATCCCTTCCAGCCGTCACCCCGTGTCACCTCAACTGCTTGGTTCGCCGTTGGATCCCCCAAACGCACAAAAGCGAAATCCAGCGTGAGGGATCCGATCAGCAAATCGGCGAGGTCGGCGGCAATAGCAGGCGGCTCTCTCCCCATCCACGCCTCCGGGCCGATCGAAAGCGCAAGGAGAATTCGCCCTGAGAGATCGCCCCGGGCGAGCTCTACTGAACGTTCGCTGCTTGCCATATGTCACCTCGATTTGGGACTTCGGACCTTCCCGATACACGATCCGCAGAAATTGTACGAATGTCTGTGGCTTAGGGCCCAAGCGGTAGTGCGCCGACGAACACCACCGGAAACGTGTCGATTCAGCGGTTGCTAGTCCACCCGTCCGTGCTTGCTAACCTTTGACGCTCATTTCACGGCGTTGCCCCGCAAGGCTCTCAAACCGAGCATCGTCACATGGCTCACCGAGAACATCTGCTCCCTCCTGGGAGATAGGTCTCGAAATCCCTAGCCTTCTCATCTTGGCAAGCAGAGTGGTTCGTTTCAGTCCCAATTTGGTCGCTGCGCCGTTTGGTCCACCTACGACCCAGCCAACCTGCTCAAGTGTATTAACGATCAGAGCGCGACCCGAGTCTTCCAAGATCATCGATGAGTGGAAAGTTCCGGTGAGACTGGGGATCATAAGTTCTGTTTGCTTTTTGTGAAGTGGATTTGAGAGCACGCCGTCCCGCGAAACGATAACCGCGCGTTCCACCAAGTTCTGCAACTCGCGAATGTTGCCAGGCCAGCGGTACAACTCGAAGGCGGCCATGGTCTCCGGAGGAATACTGTCGACTTGGTTCCCCATGCGGCGGCTAAACATCTTCATGAAATGCGTGACAAGGACGGGAATGTCTTCCCGGCGCTCGCGGAGCGCCGGCAGCAGGATTGGGAAGACATTCAGACGATAATACAAATCGCTGCGAAATCGCCCACGGGCTACCATCTTCACCAGATCGCGATTGGTCGCGGCTACCAGACGCACATTCACTTGGTGGGTTCGACCGCTTCCTAAACGCTCGAACTGCTGCTCTTGCAGGACGCGGAGCAGCTTCGGCTGCAACGCAAGAGGGATATCGCCCACTTCGTCCAAAAACAGCGTGCCTTTGTCGGCCATTTCGAAGCGCCCGATCTTCTGCGCGATGGCTCCGGTGAAGGCGCCCTTCTCATGACCGAACAATTCGCTTTCCAGAAGATCCAGCGGAATCGCCGCGCAATTAAGCTTTATGAAAGCGTGCCCGCAGCGCTGACTTGCGTTGTGAATGGCATGCGCGATAAGTTCTTTTCCCGTGCCGGTTTTTCCCTCGATCAGGACCGTCGAGTCTGTGGGGGCAACCTGCTCCACCTGGTCCAGAACAGACTCTAAGGCGACGCTATTGCCGATGATCCGCTCGAACCTACGCTCGGTCTGATCCGGCCCAGGGTTCGTAACCATTGCATTGTCTCCCACAGTCACCTCTACACTTAACGTTCTCCGCGACCGCAATAGCTGAGGTTGCTCACATATCAAGTGCAGCACGGACCCTTTTGAGTAACAAGTGATGATCGAATGGCTTGGCGAGGAACTCGACTGCACCCTCTCTCATCGCTCGAATTCTCATCCTGGCGTCTCCATGAGCCGTGATGAAGATGATCGGAATATTGCATTCCTCTTCTTTCAGCCTGGCCTGCAACTGCAAACCCGACATGTTCGGCATGCGGATATCAACAATTAGGCACGCAGCGCGAGTATGCAAATCAGACTCGAGGAATTCTTCCGCGGATCCAAAGCAC
>DATNKA010000679.1:0-6572 GCA_035603655.1 Candidatus Acidiferrales bacterium
ATAACGATTTGCTGGAGATCACTCGTCTCCCACTCAGCATTGCTAATGCCGAGTGCATGAACGCAGATCTCGACCCTGGTTTCGCGGAAAACGGTTTCGCTGAACCTGGTTTCGCTGAAAATAATTCGTTTGAAAATGAGATGCTCATGAATATCAACATCAATCATAAGGCTCCCGAGTTTACTTTGCACGATGAGAACGGAAACGATGTTTCGCTGAAGGGCTTGAAGGGCAAAGTGGTGGTGCTCTATTTTTATCCCCGCGCCGACACGCCCGGATGCACCATCGAGGCCTGCTCGTTCCGTGACACCTACAAGCAGATTCAGAAAACCGGCGCCGTGCTGCTTGGGATCTCTCCCGACACACCCAAAGCCCAGAAAAAGTTTCAGGAGAAGTTCAAGCTGCCATTTTCCCTTCTGGCGGATGCAGACAAGAAAGTCGCCGAAGCCTACGGCGTCGTCCAGGAAAAAAATATGTATGGCAAGAAAGTGATGGGTATTGCCCGGACCACTTTCGTGATCGGCCCCGACGGCAAAATCCAGCACATCTTCCCCAAGGTAAAACCCGAAGGCCATGCAGTCGAGGTTCTGGCTTATCTGAAGGAATCGGCCAAAGGAGCGGCCTAGTTTCGTTGCGCATGGAATATCCGGAACCGAGCTTGCCAGAGAAAAAGTTAGCTCGCCGACCCACAATCCTTCGATAGTGCCTTTGGCTCTGGCGAGGCCGCATCGCCATACGCAAGGTTGGCGCTAAACACGAGGAGTTTGCCTGCACTTCCGCAAGGAACACCGAGACCAAACCATCTAGCAGCGCCCAAGACGCTTCCCCGTAACCGCCCGCGCCGCCGGTAAGATTTTATGCTATGAAAAAACGCGCAAGCGAGCTCGGGTCTACCATCCAGCCGCTGGATCGGACTTTTTTCCGCCGCGATCCGCGGCGCGTCGCGCGCGACCTCCTGGGTAAGATTCTGCTTCGCGAAGGCGAATTTCAGCTGATGGCCCGCATAGTGGAAGTCGAGGCTTACCTCGGAGAGAATGATCCGGCCGCCCATGCCGCCGCCGGCAATACGGCCCGCAACTCAGTTCTGTTCGGCCCTCCCGGCTACGCCTATGTGTATTTCATCTATGGCAATCACTATTGTTTGAATGTCTCCTGCGAGCGCGAAGGAAAGGCTGGAAGCGTTCTTTTCCGCGCCCTCGAGCCGCTCCTGGGACTTGAGGAAATGGCGCGCGCTCGCGGGATCACGATGTCTGGCCCGCGCGATCTTCCCCTCTTAACCAGCGGCCCCGGACGCCTCGCCCAGGCCTTCGGTATCACCCGCGTCCGCGACAATGGATGCGATCTCACATCGCCAGGTTCTGGCCTGTGGATTGGCCAAGATGGCTTCCCGGCGACAACTATCCAAATCACTCCCCGTATCGGCATCACCAAAGCAACCGATGAGCCGCTGCGATTTACCCTTGCCGGAAATCCCTTCCTCTCCGGCAGGAAAGAGCCCGTCGATAATCGCCGGCCCCGGCTTGACAAACGGGTGTAGACTGTCGCTCGGGTCAAATGTGCGGAAAACCGCACGGGTCAAGGCATTTGGCCGACCTGGTGATTCAGTTCCGCGAAGGCTGGAAGCTCGAGGGGTTTTACGGCATCCTGCCTGCGGAACAGATCATCTGATGGAATAGGAGCCCGCTTGCGCCGGTCCATCGCAGCTCGCATTTCAATCGTCGTCCTAGCCTTTCTAGCCGCCGCTGCGCCCCGTCTGTCGCGAGCCGTCGATGCCGCGGTACTGCGCTTCGATTCCGCCTCATCTCCGCCCAACAACATTGTCATCGGTTTCGTGGGCGGTTTTGTGAGTCACGACAACTCCCACCACGGCCCGGTCCAACTGGCAGAACGCATTCGGCAAGCCGTTCCCCAGGGAACCTACGTTCGCGTTTTCGAAAACCGCCGCAGGAAGCAAGCCTACGACGCCGTGGTTCGTCTTCTCGACACTGATCGGGACGGCGTTCTTTCTCCCGATGAAAAAAAGCGAGCTCGCATTATTCTGTTCGGCCACAGTTGGGGTGCATCCGCAGCCGTCCTGTTGGCGCGCGAGCTGCGACGCCTGGGTGTGCCGGTTTTATTGACGGTGCAAGTAGACAGTGTCGCCAAAGTGTGGCAAAACGATTCCGTGATTCCCGACAACGTCGCCGAAGCCGTTAATTTTTATCAGACCCAGGGCATCATTCACGGCAGACGCGAGATCACCGCCGCCGACCCCGTCAGGACTGAAATCCTGGGCAACTACCTCATGGATTACAAAAAAGATCCCGTTCAATGCCCGGAATATTCCTGGTTCGCCCATGCGTTCACTCCCGGCCACATGCAAAGCGAGTGCGATCCCCATCTTTGGACGCAGATCGAAAACATGGTAAGACAACGGCTCTCGCCTCAGCCGACCTCCGCAGCCGCAGCCGAGCCCCTGAACCCCACCGAAGCGAAGTAAATTGAGTTTCTCGAAGTAAATTGAGTCTTGGAGAAGCGACCGGGCCGAGTGCTGGACACACGAGTCTTCGAAGCGAGGGCACCAGTTCTCGCCCACACTAGCTAGAGCACGAGATTATCGATAAGCCGCGTCGTTCCCACAAATGCCGCCACGGCCACGAGCATTCCGCTCTCAGCCCGCTCAACTGGATCAAGGCTTTCCGGATTGACGATCTCAAAATAATCGAGGCCAACTGATTCTTCGCTCGCAACTTCGCCGCGACCCGTGGCTATCAGCTTCTTGACGCTCCGCTCCCCGGTCTTCCACAATTCTCCCACCCGCATCAGCGACCGATGCAACACCAGCGCCTGTCTTCGCTCATGCGGATCGAGATAAGCGTTCCGGGAACTCATCGCCAGTCCGTCTGCCTCCCGCACAATGGGGCACGACACCACCTCCACAGGAAAGTTCAGGTCCCGCGCCATACGCCGGATGATCGCCACCTGCACTGCATCCTTCTGCCCAAAAAATGCCAGGTCCGGCTCCACCACGTGAAATAGCTTTGCCACCACTGTGGTCACACCGCGAAAATGCCCCGGCCGCGACCGCCCGTCTAGCCGGTCACTCAGCCCCTCTACCGTAACCCAGCTCGCCGCGCCCGCGGGATACATCTCCGCCACCGTTGGCGCGAACAGCACTTCCACCCCTTCTTTTTCCAGCAACTCGCGGTCGCGATCAAACGTGCGCGGATATTTCGCCAAGTCTTCGGTCGGCCCAAACTGCGTGGGATTTACAAAAATCGACGCCACCACCACATCGCTGCGAGCCTTGGCCGCCCGCACCAGCGACAAGTGACCCTCATGCAGCGCACCCATAGTAGGCACGAATCCCAGGCGCCTCCCGCCGCGCCGCACATCACCGCATGCCGCGCGCATGTCTACGACGGTTTCGCAGATTTTCATTGCAATGGATGTTGGTCAGGAGGAAGGAATCCAGTTGATCACGACGTGTGCGCTCTGCAATTCCCCGGCAACAATGCCCCGGTTCCGTCGCAAAGCAATCTTATCTTGTTCCGAACTCGAAGCCTTCGCATCCACCAGGATCGCCACCGCCCGCCCGTAAGGCCACGCGGATGCCGGCAACTCGGCCAGAACCTTCAAAACTTCTTCCGGCTTCACAATCTGCTCTTCATTCGCCGCTATGTCAGTCAGCAACCCAACCGTCTCGGGACGAACCACAAGGTAGGGATTGCTCCAATGCTTGCTCGCCCGCAGAGCGGGAAACTTCGCCGGATCTGCGGGCGCCACTGCCTGTAGCCGAGAGACCGCATCCGGCGCGGGCTCCGCCTTTTGTTGTGTACAGCCCGTCAGCAAAGAACACACCATCCAGACGCTAACCAGGGCCTTGCGCCACCGCCCCCAGGCAGGCACGAAAAAACTCACCGCACTACCATGGGAACGTCCGTCTTGACCGCCCAAACCAGGGCAACCACCCATCCGATCACGCTCCAGCCGAGAAAAAAGTTCAACAGCAGGATCGCCGTGATGTCCCGCTTGCTCCGCGCCAGAGCAATGATCGTCGGCAGAAAATACATCACGAAGCCAAAGCCGATAAAATGCAGGAAAAAACCAGGCAAGAGGTATGTCATAAATCCTCCAGAACCATAGCCTAGCACCGCACCGGGCTGTCTTTGAAGCCCCTCTTCAGCCTTATCCCTTTGATGGGCTCAAAGCGGCGCCACAAATTGTCTAGCGCTGCATCGCCCGCTTTCGCGCCAGGACTGTGTCCAAACCCGCCTTCGTCTCTTTCGGCAGATGATAAGACTCCGCATCCGACGGATATTGCAGCGACTTCACGTCCGCGCGAAAACCCTCAACCGCACGGCTGATCAGCGCACCCGCATCGCCGTACCGCCGCACAAACTTCGCCGGGGGGGCGAACGTCAGATTGATCAGGTCGTGAATCACCAGCACCTGGCCATCACATTCCGGACCAGCACCAATGCCAATTGTCGGAGTGCCCACCTCCGCCGTAATCATCGCCGCCACTTCGCGCGGTATGCCTTCCAGCACAAGACACGCCACGCCGGCGCGGTCCAGCGCCACCGCATCCCGCATAAGCTGCTCTATGCCGCTGAGATTTTTTCCCTGCACTTTATATCCGCCTAATACATTGACCGACTGCGGCGTCAACCCAATGTGCCCAGCCACCGGAATTTCCGCATCAATCATCCGCCGAATCAGGTCCGCACGCTTTTCTCCGCCCTCGACCTTCACTACTTCCGCGCCACCTTCTTTCACAAAGCGCGTGGCATTACGCAGCGCGTCGTTGGCGTCAACCTGATAAGACCCATAAGGCATGTCCGCCAGCAGCAGCGCATTCCTCACGCCTCGCCGCACCGCCTTCACATGGTGCAGCATCTCGTCGACCGTCACCGACAGCGTGTTCTCGTACCCCAGCATGGTTTGCGCCAGCGAATCCCCCACCAGAATCATTTCGATTCCAGCTTCGTCGACCAGACGCGCAGTGGCATAGTCGTACGCGGTCAGGCAAGTAATGGGTTCGTGACGGAGTTTTTGTTCCCGCAGAGAAGCGGTTGTGACCTTCTGGCGGCTCGCGTCATGGGGGCGCCCGCCAATCGGGGTGACACTCATTCTGTCCTCCAGTGCCCCTCCGGCCCGGCCGGATAGAGCCTGTTCAGCATCTTGGTGGATGCTGAGAGCTATTCTAGCGCTAAAAACGAGGTACGGCCAGTCCCATTCTGCGAGCACTGCGAGAGGAGATCTCGGCCCTTAATCCAAAAAATGGACCAGGAGAGGTGCAGGACACTTTCCGACATTGCTTAAATCGTCCGTAAAGCAGATTCCAATGATATCAAGAGGTCCAATAAAATCGCTGAAACCGCCTCCGCCCCGTCCTCTTTGCAGAATTCATTGAGAAACTGATGGAACAAGCTAACCAAACTTTCGCAGTTGAGCACTCCGGATTCAGTTAAGTGCTTTGGAATCAGTCGAGGCTATTGAAAGGTCTCCACCACAAACAGCTCAGCTACCGGGCCTCGATTTCGGTACTCTCTTCGTGCACAGCGAGGCCCGCACAATGAGGCGCGGTGGCGGCTGGCTCGGCAACTCCGGTTTCAACTTTCTCGATGAACAGCTGGGTATCGGAGAAAGGTTGCCGGTAGCGTGGCTAGGAGCGTAACCGCCTTCCTACGCCCCCGCCGCTTCCTGCCCTCCCAAAGGCAAAAAGTACTGCGTCCCCTTGATCGGCTCGGTCACCTTGCGCAACAGCTCCTGGAGATCTTCATTCCGATCGACGAAATCAATATCTGACGTATTGACGATCAACAAATCCGACGACGTGTAGTGAAAAAAGAAGTGTTCGTAAGCCTTCACTACTTCTTCCAGATACTCATCGCTCACCGCCCTCTCGCCTGGCGCGTTCTTCTTCTTCAGCCGCCTCTTCAGCACCTCAGGCGTCGCCTGCAGATAGATAACCAGGTCCGGCGTCGGCAGATTCTCCCGAAAGTGGTTGTAATAACGGTTGTACGTATCAAGTTCCTGATCGGTCAGGTTGAGGCAGGCAAAAAGTTTGTCCTTTTCAATGATGTAATCCGCAACCACTATCTTCTGCGAGCCCCCGGCCAGGTCGAGAGCCTGCAACTGCTCAAACCGCTGCACCAGGAAAGCGAACTGCGCCTGAAACGCCGCGCCCCGCTCCCCCTCATAAAATGCGGCGAGAAAAGGATTGGACTCAGGCTCCATCACCCGCTGCGCATTCAGCCGCTCCGCCAGGATCCGGGCCAGGGTGCTCTTGCCCACTCGGATCGGGCCTTCCACTGCAATGTAACGGGGCAGCTCAAAAAGATTCGCCATAGCCTCGCAATATTTCGGAACTCGCAGGATATCTCGGATATCGCCGAGTGGCAATTGCGGGAAGAGTTAACAGAAGAATTTCTGCTCTCGAGCGCCGTGAAATTTAACTCATGTAGCGGCAACTGCGTTCGGCGGTCCCGGCAGAGAGAAGCTCGCCGGCTCCTCCCACCGGCCTTCCGTTTACCAATCCAGCGCGAAAAGCCTCGGCATTGATGCCGGGGATGGACAGCGCGATGACG
>DATNKA010000680.1:0-4753 GCA_035603655.1 Candidatus Acidiferrales bacterium
TTGCCGGCGGCCTTGGCGTAACGGCCTACCAGATATTCGACAAGCAATGGAATATCCGCCGCTCGCTCGCGGAGCGGCGGAACGGCAATCGGAACAACATTGAGTCTGTAGAAGAGATCCTGGCGGAAGGTTCCGGCAGCGACGGCAGCAGGTAGATCCCGATTCGTAGCTGCTACTAGCCGGACGTTTACAGAAATCGGATGATTGCTTCCGACTCGCTCAAACTCGCGCTCCTGTAGCACACGCAGGAGTGCGATCTGAGTCTCCATTGGAAGATCGCCGATTTCATCAAGGAAAAGTGTCCCGCCGTCAGCGGACTCAAACCTCCCCACACGTCTCTGTAAGGCGCCCGTGAAGGCGCCTTTCTCGTGTCCGAAAAGCTCAGAGGCAATCAGCGATTGAGGGATGGCGGCGCAGTTCATGCGGACGAAGGCTCTCGTTGCGCGGTTCGATCTCCTATGGAAGGCGTGAGCTATCAGTTCCTTGCCCGTTCCGGTTTCGCCCAGGATCAGAACGGTCGAATCCGATGGCGCAACTTTTGTCACTTGCTTCAACACCTGACGCATAGGTTCGCAAGAACCGACGATCTCCTCAAACATTGAGAAACGATCGACTTCTTCGCGCAGCACAATGTTCTCGTTTTGGAGGCACTGCTCAGCCAGTTTGCGATCCTCTATGTCGGTTCCCGTCGCATACCAGCGCACGAGCCGTCCTTTTCCCATACTGATTTCTCCCGAACCCGCTTTATATCTGCCGAAATCCCCACGACAGTGAAATCTGCTGGGTCTTTAACTGAGTGTGCAATGAGCTGCGACTTGCGCACAACCGTAGATCGAGGGTCTTCGGATAGGTATTTGGCGTAGACCAACGCTACCATTTAGGGTGACTCGACGCTCCCCCTTCTGGGTGATGAGAAATCTTTCAGCGTTGGGGGATTTCGAAGTGCTTTCTGCCGAAGAGATGCGCATCAATGGACCATGCGCCAGGACCGATCATTGCCAGGGTGGCACCCAAGGTTGCCAAGATGATCGGAATTCCAAGACCGCCGGCGCTCGAACAAACAATCCATAGCTCAACGATTGTGATCATCGTTCCAGCGACCGGCGTCCATAAGCCAACGAGGAGTAGTATCCCGGCGACTGCTGCGAACATGTGCGGAACTATTGATGCGAATTGTAATGTCTCCCTTAAATGTGCGACCCCATAACAAAACAGAGTCGTGGCGGTTAACACCCGCTGGAGCAGAATGCCAATGCCCGGCCAACCGTTCGGGAATGTGGAAAATAAGCGTTGCAAGAAAGACCCTGATCCAGCATAGGGTATTCGCAACACCTCCCAAAACCCCCAAAAGGAGGTCCGCAGCTCTATCTTTCAGGGGATCTCTAGCTCGATAATTCCACGCTTCAGCCCGATTGTAACGGCATGGGCCCGGTCGCTAGCCCCAAGTTTAGCGAGTATGTTAGCGACATAGCTCTTTACGCTGGCTTCACCGATTGAGAGCTGATCGGCGATCTGCTTGTTGGCGTTTCCGTTAGCAATTAGCCTTAGAACATCGACTTCTCGTGGGGTCAGGTCATCCCTGGCACGGTCCACCAATTCAGCAGCCATCTCCTGAGGTATTCGCCTTTGTCCGGCATGGACCGCACGGATGGTCTCCAAGAGCTCTCTGTGCACCTGTCTCTTCAACAAGTAAGCTCGTGCGCCTGCCTTGAGGGCTCGCACCACTTGGGCATCGCCCGTGTATGTCGTCAGAACGATGATCCGTGCGTTCGGGAATTCGCTCTGGATGTGAATAATCGCTTCGATGCCATTCAAGCCCGGCATCTGCAGATCCATTAGGGTCACATCCGGGCGGTGCGATCGGAACTTCTCGATGGCTTCTTCGCCATTAGAAGCCTCTGCAACCAGCTTCATGTCAGTTTCAGCATTGACCAGTGCTGCGATCCCCTTGCGTAGAAGAGGGTGGTCGTCCACGGTGAGGATTCGAATCAGGCTAAGATCGGTGGTCATGATTTCTCGCCCTTCGGAATAATCTGAATCCGGAGCGATCGGGTGTTTTTTCGTAAGCTATGACAGCGGCAACGGTTAATTGAACTTCCGTTCCTGTTCCCGCTTCGCCCCAAATATCCAATTTTGCTCCCATTTGCTGCGCTCGTTCTCGAACACCTGGCAACCCCCAGTGTCCGGCTCGTCCACCTTTCTCCAGAACTTGCGGATCCATACCCTTGCCATCGTCCCGCACGCGTAATCGAAACTGATGTTCATCGTATAGAATCTCTGCCTCGATCCGGCGCGCATGGGCATGGCGGAAAGCATTTCGTAAGACCTCCCGCGCAATGCGGTAGACTTCATCCCGGATGGTCGGAACCAATGTTCGTCGTCCCTCAACGGTCAGGCCGAAGGTGGGCGCATCGTGGTCTGCACTCCGAGATTCCAGTAGTTCCTCCCCCGTTGCCCTCAGTAGCTGCGCGAGGTCGTTTTCATCGACCTTAGCGTCACGTAAGCCTTCGATGGCCACCTGGCTCTCGGTGATGGCCCGCTCGGTTCCCATGATCGCACCATCGAGAGCTTCGAGTGCTTCTTCGGGGCGCCGGTGGAACATGTTGCGCACTGCCTGAAATTCAAACATCAATCCGTGCAAACTCTGCAGCAGAGTATCGTGTAAGTCTCGCGCGATGCGTATGCGCTCATTCACGCGCGCTTCCAGCCCTATGTTGAACTGCCGCTGCAGTTGCCGGACCCGCAATTGATAGATACCCCACAGCGATGCCAGGAATCCGACCGCGCACATCGAACGGAACCAGTTCGTCTGGTAAAACGCCGGGAGGACGGAAAGCTCCAGGGATGCGCCGGCTTCGTTCCATACGCCATCGTTATTACGTGCGATCACGCGAAACCTGTATTTCCCTGGTCGAAGGTTGTTATAGAACGCTTGCCTACGAGTTCCGGCATCCTGCCAATCGCGGTCCCAGCCGTCCAGTTGGTACTGGAAATGCACCTTCTGAGGAACGACAAAGCTCAGAGCCGTATAGTCAATCTCGAGATCACGTGTAAGCGGAGGAAGGCGAAGATCCTTCCCAAGAGGATAGTTCTTTCGGTCAGCAACAATCCCTTCAACATGGACAGGCGGAGGTAGTTCATTCCTACTCAGATGATTCGGATCGATCATTTGCAGCACGTCACCACTTGCAAACCACAACCGTCCATCGGGCGATCTTGCGGCTCCGCCAAAAGGAGCACGGCCCGGTTGCACACCATCAAATGCGTCAAAAGTCTTAAGCTGCAGCGTGACGTCAGGCTGTGCCCACCATCGTTGGAGTTCCGTATCTGCAATTTCGACGAGCCCGCACTCCGTGTATAGCCAAAGAGCGCGGTGGCTGTCCTCAATGAATGCATACACAGTATTGCAAGGAAGGCCGCTCTGGACTGTGAGAGTCTGCTGTTTTCCCTCCTTCCATCCGACTACTCCTAGCGGTGTTGCTCCCAATACCGAACCATCGGAATTAACAATGAGCTGATATACAGTAGAGTCCTCCCCGTGCTTGAAAGGAAAGATTTCTGTCTTGCCATGCCGATACCGAGCCAGATCGCCGTTCATCAGGCCTAACCAGATGCCGCCTTTGGGATCGGCCGCAACTTTGCGGGCGGCCGGCATCTGCGGTACCGGAAACTCCTCTTGGACTTTGAGATCGTGGATGCAAATGAGAGTCCTGGGAGATCCACTGGTCTCAATCCAGATGTTGTTATCCACATCTTCCGTCATTCCGACAGCTAGTCCGATCGGTCTGCCATCCGGTCTGTCGATCCTCCTGAACCTTCCACCCTCGTAAATCCACATTGTGTGGTCAACCCCGACCCACAAGCGGCCCGCGTGATCTTCGAGCAGCGACGTAACCTGATTCCCTGGCAAGCCCTTCCCCGTTTGAACAGAAGACACCCGGTCCTGATGAATGGCATCCAAAGCAGCATCACCTCCTATCCAGACAGTGCCATCTCGTGCGGCGAGAACAGAATCCACCTCTGGCGTGGCTAGTCCTTCGCGCGTCGAAAAGGTAAGAACTCGAACATCGCGGAAACAATCAATGCCCTTGGTCGTCGCAACCCACAGATTGCCTTCACGATCCTCATAGAACGCGTTCATGGCCGAGGAGTCGCCGGAAAGACCATCCGCACTGCGAAAGTGATCCACCTTGCGGCCAAGAATGCGGTAAATACCCTGGTTGTCCGTCCCAATCCACAGAGCATTTTCGCGGTCCAAGAACAACGCCTCAACTTCCAGGGTGCTGCCATCCAATTCAGGCCTGACAAATGACTTCCAGGCGCCTTGTACCAGTTGCTGTAATCCCAAGCCCCGGCCGGGCAAATCTATTCCAACCCATACGGAGCCATCGGGGTTGGCGGCAAGGCCCTTTGCGCCGTCTATCCCTTGGACCGACTTTAATTTCGATAACATGAACGTGCTGGATGAGCCTGGCTTCCAGCGAACAACCGCTGTATAGCTACCGAGCCAAAAGTTACCCAGCCCATCCTCGACCAGAGAATCCGCGCGATCGGCACCTGGGAGTCCATCTGCTTTCCCGTAACACCGCATGCCGGTGCCGACGATCTGGCAAAGACCTCCGGCCGTATCGCTTCCTTGGCTACGCGTGAACCAGACTGTTCCATTACGATCTTCAATAATGGAATTGATGCGTTCCGGTGTGATCAGATAATTGGAACAGATCAATTCCATTATTGAAGATCGTAATGGAAC
>DATNKA010000681.1:0-3257 GCA_035603655.1 Candidatus Acidiferrales bacterium
AGGGAGAACATCCCAAACAGCATCTGAGCCTCTTCTCCGGGATTCTGCAGGCCGATGCCTATGCTGGATTCCATCATCTCTACGAGAGCGGCCGGATCGTAGAAGCCGCCTGCTGGGCTCACGCACGGCGCAAGTTCTACGACGTCCATGTGGCCCACGGTTCAGCCATCGCTGGCGAGGCTATCCAACGAATCGGAAAGCTTTACGATATCGAACGTGAGATTCGTGGCCAGGCGGCTCACCTGCGCTGTGAGATCCGCCAGACACGAGCGCGACCCCTGATGGATGACCTGCATCTCTGGTTCCATAAGACGCTCGCGGGCCTCTCGCGCAAATCTGACACTGCGGCGGCCATCCGCTCCGCGCTGTCTCGGTGGCGTGCGCTTGGCCGTTACCTCCACGACGGTTCCATCGAAATAGACAATTCAGCGGCTGAACGGGCACTGCGCGTGGTCGCTCTGGGACGCAAGAATTATCTCTTTGCCGGATCAGATGCCGGTGGCGAACGTGCGGCGGCCATTTACAGCTTGCTTGGCTCTGCCAAGCTCAACGATCTTGATCCCGAACTCTATCTACGCCATGTCCTGGAGCGCATTGCCGATCATCCGGTCAACCGTATCCACGAACTCCTGCCCTGGAACTTGGCCTCCGAGCTTCCAACGCATCTCGCGGCATCTCAAGTGTCCATCTAAAAAGTAGCTGTTGAAAAACTCCTCACCACCGCGGTGAGAGAGCGCAATTACCCGGAACGGTGGCCAACCCCCGGAGGCTTCTCGCGCGCGAGCGGGCGCATAATGCGCGGGGCTGGGCAAGTGAGCGCTGGCAGGCTAGCAACGCACAAAAATAGACCGCCGAACCACCAGCGGCCTTGCCTAGTTCAACTGCTCATCTCGGTATCGCAAACGCGGCGTGTAATCTGGTCAATTCTGCTCAGTGCGTTCAGGCATGGTTTGGCTCAGTGGGCGGATATCGGGTTCGCAGCAGACTCGGCTGAACTCAGGATCTGGTCCAGCGCTGGGTGGTCGAATTCCTTTCCGCCAAGGAAGACCGTGGCGATTCTGGTGGTGTTGTGGATGTCGGCCAAGGGATCGGCGTTGAGCAAGACGAGGTCGGCGATTTTGCCTGCCGTCACCGAACCGTATTGATCTTGAGCGTTCATGAATATCGCCGGGTTGCGGGTTGCCGCCTGCAATGCGCCGAGAGGGGTGAGGCCCGATTCGACAAGAAGCGCGAGCTCATCGTGCAGACTGAATCCGGGAAAAACGTAGGGGTTGGAGTTGTCAGTCCCGGCCAGTATCGGCACACCGGCGCGAAACATGGCGCCGACGAGTTTCTCGTCGTTTGTGAGCACCTGGCGGTTCATCGCGAAGCTTGATTCAGTCATTCCCTGGAAGCGGGCATCAACATTTCCTGCAGGATCTTTGCCGGTCAGGAAGCCTCGCATCTGTCCACCGAAGTAGCGCAGGCGGTCGTCGCTGGTGAATTGCGGATCGTTGAATCGCGCGAAGGTCAGCCAGAGGGTGAGTGTGGGAACCTGCCAGGTGCCGTTCTTTTTGAACTCCGCAAACAGGCGTTGACACTTCTCTTCGCTGTAGGTGTGCGCGGCCTCAAGAAACAGCGGATCGGACTCTTCGACAGACATTGCCGCTTCCACTTTCGGCATGAGTTCTTTCTGCTTGGTGGAGCAGGCGACTGCGAGGCCGTTCAGGTGCTCCATGCTCTTCTGGCCGGCGGCTGTGGCTTCCCATGCGCTGATGCTGTCCGGCACGTGGCCTTCAGCAGGAATGCCCTGGCGCTTGGATTCATCGAGAATGGCGTAGTAGGCTTCGCGCGAGAGGCCGCCGTAAACCTTGATGAAGTCGGCGCCTTTTTGCTTCTGATCGTCGACGGCCGCACGGCCTTCGGCAGCGGTCTTAACGACAATCGACAGAGGCCATGCAGGAGGATATCCGTCCACAAGCGGACTGGCGAGGTAGATATGTGGAGCAACGATGTGTTTCGCGGCCAGGTTGGATCGAAACTTGTTTGCGTCCGGGGGCCCGAACATCTCCCGGACTCCGGTGACGCCATTCGCGATGTACAACGGAAGGGTCGAATCGACGCTGGTCATGTGGGCATGCATGTCCCACAGGCCCGGGATCAGATATTTTCCGGTTCCGTCTATGGTTTTCCCGCACGCACTCGTATGGACTTCGTTGCTGGCTTTTACGGCGGAGATTCGATCTTTGGAGATCACGACGGCTCGGTCATGGACCTCTTTCCCTGTTCCAGTGTCGATGACGGTGACGTGGGAGATGCAGGTAGTTTGGTTGGCGGCAGCGGGAGGGACGAGGGACGGATGGCCCTGAGCCGGTGCGAGGGACGTGAGGCGGGCGAGGACGACTACGAGCATGGAAAGCTCAGCTTTCACAAGGATTCTCCGGATCGGTAGGAATCGCGTTTGCTGTGATGTGGCCGGCCAGACCATCATACGACAAACAGAAGCCACATCTACAGATCAACTGAAGCGCAGTGCCGTGGCTGCTCAAGAAAGACAGAATGCACTTCGGGCCGGTACAAGCAACTGGTCATCCATGTCGAAGAGGATGTGAGGCAGCGCGCACGGCAGCGAACCCAGGAGCCCGCGTTCTTCCGGCATCAACGAGACCGAAGAAAAGTGGAGGCGCTCTTCGGCGAGCTGAAGAATCGGATCGGACTGCGCCGTGTTCGCCTGAGAAGGCTAAAGCACGTTCGGGAACAGTTCCTAATGGCCGCAACCGCGCAAAACCTGAAGCGCTTGGTTCGGCAACTTGCCAAAGTAAGTTCGACGCCGCCGGAATCCTGCAATCTCCAGACACGAAGCCGCGAAACGCGACTGGAAATCGACGCGGGCATCCCGGGTTCCTCTCAATTCCTCTCCCGTCCAATGAGTTTTTCAACAGCTACAAAATAGATGGACACTTGAGACCCACGCTTAAACCACGCCGCTTATCAAGACGGCCTTGAAACGACGCTTACACCGATTCGAACTTGCCGGCCCCGGAAAACCACGACATCACCCTGAAGCTCATTCCGGAGGCTATTCTTTCCGGCAAAGTCATCGATCAGAACGGCCAGCCGCTCCAGGGTCTACGCGTCCTGCTCAAGACGCTGCAGGTACACGACGGGCTCAGACGTTGGCAACAGGTGCAGTCAAGAACCACGAGCGTGGATGGCGAGTTCCGCTTTGCTGAACTTCGGGCAGGCAAATACTCCCTTGCCACTGACTTTGAGATCGA
>DATNKA010000682.1:0-3060 GCA_035603655.1 Candidatus Acidiferrales bacterium
AGTCGGTGAATGGCGAGTTTGTTTCCGGAAACTTTTTCCAGACGCTGGGTGTGTCGGCGTGGCGCGGAAGGCTGCTTGTCGACGTCGACGACCGAGAGGGCGCGCCTCCGGTGGCGGTGATGAGCTTTCACGCGTGGCAGGAGAAGTACGGCTCCGATCCTTCGCTGGTGGGAGCGACATACCAGATCAACGGCCGTGCATTCACGATCGTCGGCGTGGCTCCGGCTGGTTTCATTGGAGCGAACATAACGAGCTGGGGCGTGCCGGATCTGTGGATGCCGGTCGCGACGGAGCCGTTGATGTTCGGGAAAACGGCGCGAATGAAAAATCCGCGGGTCGACTGGCTGGACTTGATCGGACGTGTGCGTCCCGGAACCGATCCGAGAGCGCTTCAGGCAGAGCTGCAGGGCGAATTGCATGGCTGGCTGGCCAGCCACGTGGCGGATATGAGTCCGCAGGAAAGAGCTGTGTGGCAGAAGCAGACGCTTCGCGTGTCGCCTGGCGGTGCAGGTTTCTCCAGCTTACGGAGGTATTACAGCGAGAGCCTTCTGCTGCTGATGGTCACGGCTTGCTGCGTTTTGCTGGTGGCTTGCGCTAACATCGCCAATCTGCTGCTGGCGCGCGGTCTGAGAAACCGGCAACAGACGGCGGTGCGCGTGGCGCTGGGAGCATCGCGCGGACGCCTGGTGAGGAATGCGCTGATTGAAAGCGTTACGCTGTCTCTGATTGGCGGCGCGGCCAGTGTGGCTGTGGCCTGGGCGGGGGCGCGGCTGATCCTGTATCTCGCATTTCACACGCTGGAACAAAGGTCATGGATTCCGGTGCAGGCTACACCTTCGGCGCCGGTTTTGCTGTTTGGGTTGGGAGTTTCGTTGCTGACGGGAGTGATCTTTGGCGTTGCACCCGCGTGGATGAGCTCGCACGCAAAGCCGGTGGAGGCGATGCGTGGCGCCAACCGTGAGGTGGGAGGCGGCCGTCATTGGGCACAGAAGGCGCTTGTGATTGCGCAGGTGGCGGTATCGCTGGTGTTGCTGAGCGCCGCCGCGATGCTGGGCGGCAGCCTGCGCAATCTGGAGCACCAGAACTTCGGGTTCGATCCGGAGGGGCGCTATCTGGTTTCCATCAATAGCCCCATACTGTCGGGCCATAAGCAGGAACAACTGGTCCCGTTCTATCGTGAGATTCAGGACCGGCTCAGCGCCATTCCCGGAGTGCGCGACGTCAGCGCCACGACCTATGCACCGATGACGGACGGTCAGTGGAGCAAAGACATTCGGATTCAGGGCAAACCAGAGCCCGGCCCAAAGGACGATATGTCCGCCGACTGGACCCGCATCATGCCGAGGTTCTTCGATACGATCGGCGCCCGAATGCTGGCGGGCCGCACGATCACTGAAGATGACAACGGGAATACGCAGCAGGTGGCCGTGATCAACGAAGCCTTTGCTAAGAAATTTTTTGGGAGTCAGAATCCCATCGGCCGGCACTTCGGTCCAGCTCCAGTGAAGAATGCGGGGGCCTATGAGATTGTGGGTGTCGTTCGAAACATTAATTATGAGAACGATCCCGCCCGCGTCATGTACTACATCCCTGAGGCCCAGACCGTCCATTTCGATCAGCTGGATCTCTACACCGATGAGCTTTGGTCGCAGAACCTCTCCAACATTGTGATCTGGGCGCCCAGGCATCCCGCGAACATTTTCATGCAGGTGAAGAAGGCTATGGCTGAAGTCGATCCGAACCTGATGATCTATGACATTCAGCCGTATACGAGAGTGATTCAGGGAACTTTCGACCAGCAGAATATGATCGCCAGCCTTACATGGCTGTTCGGCGCGGTTGGCCTGGTGCTGGCTGCGATCGGCCTTTATGGCGTGACCGCATATGGCGTGGAGCAGCGCAGGAGCGAGATTGGCGTGCGCATGGCGCTTGGGGCGGATCGCGGCTCGGTGGTTGCGATGGTGTTGCGCGGAGCGTTCCGGCAGGTCGGCATCGGATTGGGGATCGGGATTCCGGCGGCGATTGGAGCGGGATATCTCATGGCCAGCCAGCTTTTCGGAGTCACGCCCTGGAATCCGTTGCTGTTGGCAGGCGCGACTGTGCTTCTTGGATTGGCGGCGCTGGTTGCTGCGGTGATCCCCGCGCGGCGGGCGGCCAGTATCGACCCAATGGAGGCGCTGCGGAGCGAATAAGCGGGAGGGGTCTAATACAGATCATCTGCAGGCACAAAATGGTGAAGAGCGGTCGACTACAAACACGTATGTGCGCAGTGTTAGGTTTCTAAGAGCTCTCTGAACGCTGCGAGTTCAGCAACCGTAACTCACGCAAGTACCGAAAACATTGGCTTCTGTCCAGCTGGTTCGGGTCTCAACTGTTGTAGGCAGGCCATTTTCACGTTTTGCCCCGGAATGGGATGACCCTGCTCAATAAGCGCTGGGGCGATTTTTCAACAGCCGAGCTTTGCGGGGCAGGCTTACAAGCGTCGATCTCTCTAAGCCGATAGGCTCGCAGCTCAAGTGCTCAGCGCTTGGAGGAATCCGTCCCCATGGCTCCACGGCGTGACCGAGATCACTGACGTCAACCGAGCTCTCGCGCGACCATAGAGTATCTGTCTGGTCCAGGGGAAGTGTGCCGCGAGTAAACACAAGGTTGAAGGCCTCTCGGAACTGCCCATATTGCACGGATTCCAATGGCCCGAAGCCATTATCCGAACGTTTTGGCGGAGCATGGTATCGGTGTAACGGTTGTGGTCATGTCGTAATAACAGGAGACGAACAATTTCAATGCTCTTGCGTCAATTGCAGCAGCCTGCCGTCTAAATCAACCCCATCCCAATAGCGAGAGTCCGGTTCACGAGAAACAATGCAGCTAGCTTTGAAAAGTGAGGAACTCCGGTCAACTGTCGTTGACAGGCGGTTTCACTTAAAACCGCCCGTGGCAGGCGTAGGAGCGGCGTGGCCGTTGAGTTGGAGGCTCCAGGTCCCGGGAACACTTTCTGTCCACCGGACAGACCAGGGCCGCGACCGAATGATTAGCGTTTCAGGAGCGGGTTGGACGCCG
>DATNKA010000683.1:0-5190 GCA_035603655.1 Candidatus Acidiferrales bacterium
CTTTGTCTTTGTCTTCGTCTTTGCGAAAACGAAAAACATAGGGCACAACCTCAACGCGGCGGGAAACACTGAGCTCATCGAAAATCCGAAACAAGTAATTCTTGACGGTATGCTCGGTAAGTCCCAGGCCCTCTCGATCCCGGATTGGACAAGCCTTCCGCCACACAGCGAACTGCATCTTGTTCCCGCTTGGAAAGGACCGGTTCACCCGCCGATACGATCAGTCGCATCGGCTCCGATGCAATGACAGGTGGCTATCACCCAGTAGGACGCGCACTGATCGCCCACACTCCGGGCGCAAACGACTCGGGACCATGCAGGAAGCCAACTGATCGGAGACAGGATACACGAGAGGAATACTGCTCTAGCCACATCCTTAGAGAGAACTTTTAACTCGGAGGCCAAAGCGCAGGATATCATCCACTAAACGCCAGCTCTTTCGCACGTTGCGTCGCTTTTACCACAGCCTTGATCAGCGTCACGCGCAACTTTCCCTCCTCCAGTTCCATAATGCCATCGACGGTGCAGCCGGCGGGGGTGGTAACAGCATCTTTCAACAGCGCCGGATGGTCTCCGGTCTCAAGAACAACACGCGCCGCCCCCATGGTAGTTTGCGCTGCCAGCAAGGTCGCAATATCCCGTGGCAGCCCCACTTTCACACCTGCTTCCGCGAGAGATTCAATAATAATGTAGATGTAAGCCGGGCCGCTGGCGGAAAGTCCCGTCACAGCATCCATATGCTTTTCGTCCACTACTACAGTGCGCCCCACCACGTCGAACATGGTAGTCGCGGTCTCCACGTGGCGGGCTTCCGCATATTTTCCTTTGGCCAGGGCGGTCATACCGCAGCACAACAGACACGGAGTATTGGGCATGGCGCGGATCACGGGCAAAGGGGCGTCCAGGGTCTTCTCAATCAGGCTGTTAGGAACTGACGCAGCCACCGAGATGATCAACTGCCGAGGGGAAATATGGCCGCGGAGTTCGGCGGCAACTTCTTCGACTACCTGCGGCTTCACGCCAATCAGGATGATGTCAGCGTCTTTGGCGGCCTGCAAATTATTCGTCCCTACCGGTATGCCCAATTTTGTGCTCAGCGCGCGGGCGCGTTCCTCGTGGGCGACTGTCGCCGTCGTCAATTCTGGTGCAAGCAGGCCATTCTTCAGCAGGGCTTGAAGCAAAATACCCCCCATCTTGCCCGCACCGAGCACCGCGACTTTCTTGCCCGAAAGATTGTTTCCCATTCTTGGTTTTCTCCGTTTCGCCACTACCACCGTCGCTTCAATCGGCGGTTGCGGCAACGTCTGAATTGTAACGGTTTTGCGCGCAAGTCACGGAAGCCCGCGCAGCTACGGGTTACGCGCCTTGCGGCGGCCACCTTGCTCCCATTGCCATGCGGTTTCCACAATCTCTCTGA
The DNA here is from genome assembly GCA_035603655.1 of Candidatus Acidiferrales bacterium. Lineage (GTDB taxonomy): Bacteria > Acidobacteriota > Terriglobia > Terriglobales > Acidobacteriaceae > Sulfotelmatobacter. The sequence goes on from DATNKA010000683.1 coordinate 1,418, forward strand.
GCGAGCGCGTTGCTTTCCATTGCAATACGGCCTGTGCGCGCGAGGGATCGGCCACCAGCGTCGGAGGATCTCCGGGTCGACGCGGCGCCACGCGTCGCGGAACTTTCGAGCCCGTCACTTCTTCCACCATCGTAATCACTTCTTTAACGGAGCAGCCCGTGCCAGTGCCAAGGTTCAAAGCAGCAGAGCTCTTCTCCGCCTCAATGTGCTTGAGCGCAAGTACGTGAGCATAGGCCAGGTCGTTCACGTGCACATAGTCGCGAACACAAGTCCCATCGGGGGTCGGATAGTCGGAGCCAAACAACTCCAGTTCTTCTCGTTCTCGAGTCACGGCTCTGAATGCAGCGGGAATCAGATGCGTTTCGGGATCATGGAGCTCTCCGATTTCTCCGCTGTCGTCGGCTCCTGCGGCATTAAAGTACCGCAGGCTCACGTAACGCAATCCGTATGCCCGATCGTAAGCTTCGAGCGCATTCTCGAAGAAAAGCTTGGAGGTCCCGTAGGGATTCACCGGCTGTCGCGGGGTATCTTCCGTGATCGGAATCTTTGCGGGTAATCCATACACCGCGCAAGTCGAGGAAAAAATAAAACGCCGCACCCCCGCGTCCAATGCCGCGTTGAGCAGCATCAACCCCGCCTCTGCGTTGTTTTGAAAGTATATTCGAGGATTCTGCACGGATTCGCCCACCTGGGAATGTGCAGCGAAGTGCATCACCGCATCCACGCGGCGCATAACTCGAGCTAACTGGTCGGAATCGACGATGTCAGCTTTCACCAACTCAAAGCCATCGGCCAGAAAAGCATGTCCACGCGATAAATTGTCGTAGACAATTGCTTCATACCCGTGGCGTTGCAAAGCGCGCGCCGCATGGCATCCAATGTATCCCGCACCGCCCACTACCAGAATTGCCAAACCGTTTCCTTTTATCCTTAGTCAAGACCATGGTCCATACCGCTCTCCCGGCCTTGGACATTAAGAGCGAATTCCTATGAGTTCAGCTGGCTACCCGCGGCCACAGGATCAGCTTGCTGTTCCGGAGGGTCGTAGTTCAGATTTTGACCTAGCCATCGTTCGACTTCCGCCATGCTCATCCCTTTGCGTTTGTGATAGTCCGCGACCTGATCGCGGTCGATGCTGCCCAGGCTGAAATATCGCGACTCCGGGTGTGCGAAGTAGAGTCCACTCACGCTCGAACCGGGCCACATCGCAAACGACTCAGTAATCAGCATTCCGGTGTTTGCTTTTACATCGAGCAATCGCCAGAGTGTGCCCTTCTCCGTGTGATCGGGGCACGCCGGGTAGCCCGCGGCCGGTCTGATCCCACGATACTTCTCTTGAATGAGGTCCGCGCTGCTCAGATTTTCCTGACAACCGTAACCCCATTCTTCCCGCACCCGCTTGTGCAGGCACTCGGCGAAGGCTTCTGCCAGGCGATCAGCGATGGCCTCCGCCATGATCGCGTTGTAGTCGTCGTTCTCCGCCCGGAACCGGCCGCACAGCTCCTTCAAGCCGATCCCACTGGTTACCGCGAACGCACCGATATGATCGGGCAATCCCGTTTCCTTCGGCGCGATAAAGTCGGCGAGCGACCGGCAGGGCTCGCTGCCTTCTTTGTTTGATTGCTGGCGGAGGAAGTGGAACCGTTCGAGAACCTCTTTGCGCTTGCCGTCCGTGTACAACTCGACATCGTCGCCCACCGCGCTGGCGGGAAAGAAGCCGTATACGCCTCGCGCCGTGATCAGGTTCTTCTCAATGATGACATCCAAAAGAGCGTTGGCTTCGGTGAAGATTTGGCGCGCCTGCGCTCCGTGCGCTGGGTGCTCGAAAATGCGGGGGTAAACGCCCTTCAGCTCCCAGGTATGGAAGAAGGGCGTCCAATCAATGAATTCGCGCAGCGTCGCCAGAGGAAAGTTGTCCAGAGCGCGAACCCCGGTAAACGCGGGCACGGGAAGGTCTTCGCTACGCCACTCGATCGGAGTCCGCCGCGCGCGCGCGACCTCGAGGGAGACGACCGTCTGGCGAGGCGCGGAGTGGGCCTTGCGGACCGCCTCGTAGTCACTACGAAGTTGCATGACGAATGCCGACTTACCCTCGTCACTCAGAAGACTGGTGGTCACGGGCACCGCACGGCTCGCGTCCAGGACGTGTACCACGGGCTCGCTGTAGTGCGGCGCGATCTTGACGGCGGTGTGCGCCCGGCTCGTGGTGGCCCCTCCGATGAGCAGTGGCAACTTGAAGCCCTGACGCTCCATCTCGCGGGCCACGTGCACCATCTCGTCGAGAGACGGCGTGATCAAGCCGCTGAGGCCAATCATGTCCGCCCTCTCGACCTTGGCGCGTTCGAGGATTTTTTCGCAGGGAACCATCACTCCCATGTCGATGACCTCGTAGTTATTGCAGGCGAGGACAACACCGACGATGTTCTTGCCAATGTCGTGAACGTCACCCTTGACCGTCGCGAGTACGATCTTTCCCTGCGCCTTGACCACTTGGCCAGCCGCAGCCATCGCAACTTTCTCCGCCTCCATGAACGGCGTCAGGTGGGCCACAGCCTTTTTCATCACGCGGGCAGATTTGACCACCTGGGGCAAGAACATCTTGCCGGCCCCGAACAGATCACCGACCACACTCATCCCGGCCATCAGCGGACCTTCGATAACCAACAGAGGGCGGCCGAGCTTGACACGGGCTTCCTCAGCGTCGATCTCGATGTAGGCGTCTATGCCCTTCACCAGTGCGTGAGAGAGACGCTCCTCAACCGTACCGTTGCGCCATTCTTCCGCCTTTTTTTCACTCGCCGCCGTGCTTGTCCCTTTGAGGGATTCACCGTGCTCCACCAGGCGCTCGGTCGCGTCGGGACGGCGGTTCAGCAGCACGTCCTCGACCAGCACCTTGAGCTCTGGCTCAATCTCCTCGTATACCTCGAGCATACCGGCGTTGACAATGCCCATGTCCATGCCCGCCGCGATCGCGTGATAAAGAAACGCGGAGTGCATGGCCTCGCGAACTTTGTTATTACCTCGAAAGCTGAACGAGATATTTGAGACGCCGCCACTGACCTTGGCGTGTGGCAGGTGGGCCTTGATCCAGCGCGTCGCATGGATGAAGTCAACTGCGTAGTTGTTGTGCTCCTCCATGCCCGTCGCAACGGTAAGGATGTTCGGATCGAAGATGATGTCTTCGGGGGGGAATCCGACCTCGTCGACCAGTATCCCGTAGGCGCGCTCGCAGACGCGGATCTTGTCTTCGTAAGTCGCGGCCTGGCCCTGTTCGTCGAAGGCCATTACTACCACCGCCGCGCCGTACTTCAGAACCTTAGCGGCGTTCTGGCGAAACTTTTCCTCGCCTTCTTTCAGCGAGATCGAATTGACGATGCCCTTACCCTGCAGACACTTGAGCCCCGCCTCGATAACCTCCCATTTCGAGGAGTCCACCATGAAGGGCACCTTGGCAACCTCGGGTTCACTCCCAAGCAACTGCAGGAAGCGTGTCATCGCGGCGACGCCATCGATCATGCCCTCGTCCATGCAGATGTCGAGGACATTCGCCCCATTCTCTACTTGCTGCCGAGCAACGCTTACCGCTTTCTCGTATTTGCCTTCCTTAATCAGCTTCGCGAACTTGGGGGAACCGGCCACGTTGGTCCGCTCGCCGATCATGATGTAGACGCCGGGCTGCTGGGTGAACGGCTGCGATCCTGAAAGACGGAGGGGCTTCGTCTCCGTGGAAGCGCTCACGCTTTCTGCTACGCTCATGCTGTGCTCTCGCTCAG
>DATNKA010000684.1:0-5094 GCA_035603655.1 Candidatus Acidiferrales bacterium
TCGCGCGCTCGCGGCGTTAATTCGCGCAACAGAAGTGTGCCCTGGCACAGCCGTTCGCAATGTTGGAACAGTTGTTCGGTATGAAGCGCGAGTTGTTCTCGGCGTTCGCCCTAGGCGACCAACTCTTTGATGGCTGTGAAATGTTGTTTGCGCAACCCATCCAGAATCAAGCCAACCGTCGCGCCGTCGTCAGCCTCCGCGCGAGCGCCAGCTTCAACCAACTTGTTTGTTACACCGCTCATTGCCGATACGACGACCACAACATTGTTCGCCACCGCTGCATCCCGAATAATCTTCGCCACATTCCGAATGCAGCCGGCGTCCGCGACAGACGTTCCGCCAAACTTCATGACTTGAAGCGGCTTCTTAAAGTCGGAGCGAGCAGCTTCGGTGGAAACGCGAGGAATCTGAACGCGCGTAGGATGAAAGCGCCCAGTCTGCGTAGTTCGATCGAGTCGGCGGTTACTCATGTGCGAGGCATCCGGGCCAGTGAAAATGCCTGCAGGCGATTTTGTTGTGAATACCACGCTTGTTCCTTTTTGCGAATGCTGACGCAGGCACGAATCAATTCCGGCTTGTCCCACGGAACATCGTGATAGGCGGATTGCAGAAATGGGCTAGCAGGGTCTCTGATCCATTCCTGTGGAAATAGAGCGATAGTGTCGTCGTTCGTGACTCTTGGCGCTGGACGCGCCGCTTCTCCGGTAACGGCGGAGTGCAGCGCGGCAGGAATATCGCGGCCGAGTCCGAGCGTAAGGTGCCCCACTTGAGTGGAGCGAGGATTTATTTCGATGAGGTAAGCATCTCCGGTTTGGGATTCGAGCATGAAATCAAATCCATTCAATCCTGAAAGATTAAGGCGACGAACCATCTTCTCTGCGGCGCTGGACATTTCGGAATTCTCGATCAAGCGCAGCACGGTTGCCGGTCCGGAGGAAATTCCTTTCTTCACAACTTCAAAATGGAGAGCAGCGAGAATTTCGCCTTTCCAGCAAGCGACGGCGGTGGTTGCTTCACGCCCCTCAACAAACGTTTGCGCGTTTACGACAGATCCGCGCCTGAGCAAGGATGGCCAGACCAGGTTCACATCGCGATCGACCAGGGCGCGCTTGGCGGCGCGCGCGAGGAGTGGAGGAGCTTGCAAAATTCGCAGAGCGTGTTCGGCCTCCGCCAGAGTGCGGGCGACTCGAACCCCGTCGCCCCCCGAAGAGGCATCAGCTTTCAACACCACGGGAAGATTCGTTTGTGCGATCCACGTTTTCAGATCGCTTGCGTTGTTTATTACCGCGGTCTTTGGAACCCGCACCCCTGCTTCCCGCGCGAGCTCAATGAATTTGGTCCGCGCATAAGGAACATCAAAACTCTCGGGCGCTCCCAGCGAGCGTTCGATCAATGCACCAGTCGCCTCGCCGTCTCGGCCCTGGCCCTTCTCTCTCGTGTACAGCGCGTGCAGGTTTTGGGTCGAGAGGTCGTCGGCGGGGACAATCAAGTCGGGCTTAGCGGCCGCGATCGCCTCGGCAAACGATGCTACGGCGTTTAAGCCGTTATATTTGTAGGTATGGCGTACTGAGCCGGTTTTGGTAATCGGATGGCTGGTCGGGCAGACCGCGTCAACGGTGAATCCGGCGTTCGCCAAAGCGACAGCGAGGCGAGCCGTGGGAAACCAACGAGCCGTTGTGGCGATCAGAATCGTCGGTTGCACCGTGCTCCGCCCTCCAAAGATCCATCCGAACCGCAGTCGTACTCGTCTACTTTGCGGCAAATACCTAGTTTAAGAAAATGGTACAGCGGTTTAAAACGCAATCTCGGAGCCAAATCGGGAGACCCAGTCTAGTTCAAGATTATATGTAAATCATAGAATGGCATGGACTTAAGGGAGGCTCTAGATTGACTGGTAACCGCTTCCGGCGAAGACAACTGAAAACACTTACCCATTGTGGCGAAATCATTGCTGGGGCAGTTAGCCGCGCGTCCGGGATGCTGCATCGGCCTAACTCAAGTGGGAGATTCGGTACAAAGCTGCGCCGACCCAATTGAGCGCTTGCCTCGCGACAACTGTGGTGAGAGCCACAAACCCTGAAGCAGAGGCACCGGAGGACTTGGCTGATCTCGTCAGGAGTTTCCAGCGCACCCGCCGGCTTGAACTGACACGAATGCCCTCCGCCCGCATTTTCGCGTACGCGTAGCCCTCCAGGTATCCGCTAGGGAGACCCTTCAAGACATACCGCGGCAAAGTCAGCTGAACGGCGTGCTGGATGATTGCATCCGGCAGGTAGCGCGGCAGATGCCCATCGCGCATCAATCTTGAAAGAAGTAACGTGTCCTCGCCCCTTCTTGCCTTTGGATCAAATAGCTCTGGCTCCAGGTAAGGGCTCTCGCGTCGTATCGCGAATCCTGACGTATTCAGATATTTAAGATGCCCGGTTGACACGTTCCGCTCTTGTTGCACTGTCGACAATTGCAAGTGTTCGGCGCGACCGGCAGAGGACTCGATGTCGCCCACCAGGTGCAGTTGAAAGAAATCATCCTGGGGGTAGTCAGCAGCGTGATTTGCCAAACGTTTCAGGCAATCGCGGTCCAAGATGCAATCACAGTCGGTAAAAAGGAGAATGGTGCCTTTCGCCAGTCGAATGCCGTGGTTGCGAGCGGTCGAAATGCCGGAATGTGGGAGCCGAATGGAACTGAGCCGGAGCTCCGATCGCCCCGAAATCGAGCTCGGAACCGGAGTCTGACTGCCGTCGTCAACAACGATGACTTCGAATTCAGGCGGCTGGTTTTGGACGGAAAGGTTTTGGAGACACCTCTCGAGCGCCGGCCAATCGTCATAGGCCGCGATAACGATGCTGATGCAGGGTTCTTGTACTGGAGGCGCCGTCACGAAACGACCGGAAAGAGATGATGACCCAATAGAATCAGCAATTGCGCGCCACGAGATTGGCGCGATCGAACAGTATGGACATCTTCGTCTACGCGGAAATCGAAGGGATTTGGGGGATGAAGGGCGTCGTCTTTCAATTCGATCTCCGGCCCCTGACTGTAAATCCATCGTAAACAGATGTAAACGAATTCGTGAACTCGATGTGCCGAGATTCATTGGCCAGAGCTGGGCAGCTCTACCGTAACCTTCTAGCCCATAACCGATGTTGAATCAGAGTGGAAAATTAAGTGGCGCGGGAGCATTTGAGGAGGAAAATGGTTTCCGGAGTACGAGCTGTAGAGCGTGCAACTCTCTCATTCAGCACTCTTTATGGCTGAACTGGTCGGCAATACAATTGCAGTCGTCATCACGTAGGAGACCAGCTTGCGCAACACCAACAAGCTTGCAAGCAACTTCAATCACGTACGAATTGCGCTTCCCCACGACTGCCAATGACCTCGTTCGAAAAAAAATTGAGCGGGGCCTTGTTGAAAAGAATTCGCGCCCGGCGGGCGGCGCGCTCGCAAGCTCAAATCGAAGAGCCGCTTCCTTCGGGTCCTCCTCCGGCCCCGGCCAAGCTCAGGGAAGTGTCGTTTGAGGATTACGAGACAGTTGATGCGCTCAAGCGCCGGTGGGGTCTGACTTCGGACACCCTGGAAAACTGGAATCGTCTGTGGCATCGCAACCCGGCCCTGGAACGGATTCAAACGAGGCTGCCGATTGGGTGGGTTTTAGAAGCCGAGGGAAAGGTCGTCGGCTATCTCGGAAATATTGTGTTTCTTTATCGGTTCGGAGATCGCACGCTGGTTGCCGCGACATCTTCCGGATTTGTGGTCGAGCCGGCTTACCGCGCGGTGAGCATCAGTTTGATTGCCGCGTTCTATCGCCAGAAATCTATTGATCTTTTTATCGCCACAACCGCCATCGAATCCGTTGGAAAAATTGCACGCGCTTTCAAATCGGATCCGTTACCTCAACCGGACTATGAAACCGTAATGTTCTGGGTCTTACGACCCTACCCGTTTGTTAAAGCTGTCCTGAAGAAATTAGATCTGAACTCCGCGCTCCTGAAAATGGGAGGGGCAGCCGGGTGCGTTGCGGTCGCAGGTGACAAGATTGCGCGCCAACGCTGGCCCAGAAAGGGCTCCGATCGTTTTGTCATCTCCAATATCAGCGTCGGTGAAATAGGTGATGATTTTGAGGCTTTGTGGATGGAGAAGCTAACGGAGGGTACACGGCTTTTCGCCGATCGCAGTCCGGCAACGCTGCGTTGGCATTTTGACATTCCCGGGGACCGAGGGGATACGCGCGTTCTGTGCTGCCGGGAAAATGGCCGGCTGGTTGGTTATTCCGTCATTCGCGACAACTTCAATCAAAGAAGTGGTCCGCAACGATCCGTTCTCGCCGACATGTTGGTTGGAAAGGACGAACCCGCAGTTATAAGAGCCCTAATCGTTGCCGCTTACCAACATGCAAAGCGCTCGGGCAGCCACACACTTGAGGTGCTCGGCTTTCCATCGAACATTAGGAAAATTTGCGCGGAAGCGAAACCGTATCTCCGAAAATATCCCGCGTGTCCATTCTTTTTCAAGGCAGCGGATCCGCTGTTGCATAAAACTCTTTCCGCGCCCGATCTGTGGTACGGCTCGCCCTTTGATGGCGACGCAACGCTGATGCCTTAATTATCAACTTCCCTGAATTGAATTTACCGTTCGTGCGGCGAATGGGATATTTTTGAAGGCCGACAATCTAAGAGTACAAACCGGAGGATTTCGACAGTGAGCGCGTCGCAGAGTGAAACTGAAATTCGAGCATATCTTGTAGATCATTTTCTTTCTGGACATCCGGAGAGATTGCCATCAGACGGTTCGTTGCTGGGAAGTGTTATTGATTCCACCGGTCTTCTTGAACTGGTCACCTTTCTCCAGGAGCACTTCGGCATAACCGTTGAGGATGAGGATGTAGTGCCGGAGAATTTCGGTTCGGTAGAGCAGGTGGCTAGCTACGTAGATGGAAAGCTCCGAGCTAAGGCTTGAACCTTTGCAAATTCTGTACTGAGAGGCAGTTCCAGGAAAAATTCCATCGTCGAGAGCAGTACAAGAGCCTAACCGTTGGCCTACCTGTTTTTAGCCCTCCTGTACCATTGATCTCTATTCTGGGCCTGACGTACCTTGTAC
>DATNKA010000685.1:0-4391 GCA_035603655.1 Candidatus Acidiferrales bacterium
GATTTTCTCCGCTGCTGACCCACTGCCGATCGTTATTTCCGAGCCTGCCATCTCTAGAAAAAGGCGCCCACACTTCATCCCCATCGGCGTCCGGCAGGTAGGTGGTTTGGTAGCTCACTTCGACGCCTGGAGACTCCAACGAGGCAATCGCCATCTGCCCGTCCCATTCATCGGTAACGGTTGAACCGATGCGATGGCGATCGAAAACAATACCCTTCAGGGATTCACCAGCCCGCGACTCCGCCACGAACCGGTTGCAGTTGCCTTCACTGAGGTGCTCGCTGAAATCGCTGGAAACTCCACGCGACCAGCCGACCATATTTGTCCACGACAGCAAAACCGAAACATGAACGGTCTGGCTTGTAGGGTTGTTGGCATGCCAGCGATAAACTGCGACTGGATAGCTGGTTTCACGATAATTGTTCGGAAGGATGGGAGAAAACTGTTCCAAAGTGACGTGCGCGGGAAACTTGTTCCAGCGGTACTCGTACCAGGACTTGGGATAAAGGGAATAGTAGTTACCCGCTCCCACGGGATAGTCCCACTTCCAGGTGTTCAACGAATGCGCCGTCGGGTGATCGGTAGATAAGACTTGAGCGACGCTCTCCTTCGATCCTTCACTGTGTTGATACATTGCGAATTGATTGGCGTAAAGGGTCTGATATTTGTGAACCCCCGTCTTGAGATGCCATCGCGAAAAATTCCCCGCGAACGTTCGGGAAAATGTGCCAGATCCGAATCCGCCCACCGGCGCGCCCTGCCAATAGCCGTCGTCGATGACCTGAAGATTGGCTTTCCTGGTACCCGGAGCGCTTAACGGCTCGCCGATTCCTCTCTTCCAGGCGGCTTTAGGAATGGAGTCTCCCCCATATGCGAAGCAGGGTAACAGTCCCGCGAACAAGCACAGAACCGCTGCATAACCGACCCGTCGCTTCATAAGTTCCTCCGCAGAATCAGGTTCTCGCAAAAAGTCAGATGGAGATTAGGAGGTCTACAAAATCGTTATTCTTTATAACACGAACTTATCCTGCCAAAAAAAAGTTGGTTGCACGTGGAGGCGCATCTGAAGGTAATCGTAAAAGAGCGAGAGCCGCGTTGCGCTAGGAACTCTCCCCATCTGATATAAAGACCTTCTGACAGGTCAAGGTCTTTCGCCGTGATTCAAACTGATCGGAGACGATCTCAGTTATGGGCCAAGTAAGAAAGCCCCGCCCTAAGCCGGCAGTGGTCACGCTGAAAATGGTTGCGCAACAGGTCGGGCTGACGCCCGGCACAGTTTCCGCGGTGTTGAACGACGCACCCTCTGCTCATTCCATTCCGCAGAGCACCAAGAATCGGATTCATGCGGCTGCGAAAGCACTGGATTATCGCCCTAATTTTTTTGCCCGCAGCCTGCGCAACAAGCGTACCTACATGATTGGAGTAATCGCGGAGGAGATTGGGGATTCTTATGGTTCCCTGGTGATCAGCGGGATCGAAAAATATCTTAGGGAAAGAGATTATTTCTTTCTTACCGTCGTTCACCGCCACAATCCTGAATTACTGAATCGATACGCTCAGCTTCTGATGCAGCGGGGTGTCGAAGGCTTTATTACCGTGGACATGAAATTGACGGGGGCGCTCTTGTTGCCAACCGTAGCCGTCCCGGGACACCAGAATTTTCCCGGTGTTACCAACATTGTGCTGGATCATCGGCAGGCCGCCCGCTCCGCGCTCAATCACCTGCTGCAACTGGGACACAAGGACATCGCCTTCATGAAAGGACAGTCCTTTAGTTCAGATTCCGAGGACCGCTGGCAAGCCATCTGCCAAGTCGCCGAAGATTTGAAGGTCAAAATCAGGCCCGAGCTTACCGTGCAGATCGACATCGACGACCCTACTCCGCAACTCGGCTATCCCTTTGCCAAACAACTTCTTGAGCGCAAACTTCCGTTCACTGCGCTGTTTGCCTACAATGACATTTCTGCCCTGGGAGCGATGCGAGCCTTCCAGGAGGCGGGACTGCGGGTCCCCCAGGATATCTCCGTGATTGGATTCGATGACATCCAGGGCGCCGCCTTCAGCAATCCGGGGTTGACCACCGTACGGCAACCCCTGGCCGACATGGGGCGCCTGGCAGCGCAAACTTTGCTTTCCCGAATCGAAGGGGCAACCGATTGCCCGCCGGAAATCCCGATCGAACCAGAACTCGTGGTGCGGCAATCCACAGCTCCGCCTCTCTCCGGCCCCAGGTCTTAAACCCTAGCAAGACAAGAAATGAGCATCTCGTCTCGGGAGCTGGGTGCGTATTCTGTACCCTAGGGATACCATGCGGCCGGCACCATGGCTCACCGATTCCGCTTCTTCTACGAATAAGGCAGCTCACGCTGCCTTCGTTCCTATTGGAATGGTTACGGTACTTCTCGGTCCGCTTTTGCCAATGCTGTCGGCCCGTTGGTCGCTGAACTATGCCCAAGCCGGCACCCTTTTTACGGCGCAGTTCCTAGGAGCGACTATAGGAACGGGGCTTTCTGGCCCCATTGTTTCGCGTTGGGGATATCGATTCGCGATCCTCACCGGCCTTTTTGCCATGGCCGTTGGCGTGGGCAGCCTGCCGTTCAGTTCGCGCTTCCCAGGGCTGATTTGCATTTTCTCTTACGGGATTGGTCTCGGACTTTCGATTCCGGCCGCCAACTTGCTTGTCGCGGCGATGAACGCCGACCGGCGCAGCGCTGCCCTCAGTCTGCTTAATTTCTCATGGAGTGTAGGCGCTGTAGCTTGCCCTTTTATCGTGGCTGTAGCGGCCAAAGTCGATCAGATTCGACTGTTCCTGGTTGCGCTTGCTGGATTCCTGCTGTTGGTGCTGCTGGCGATTGCAAGCCTTCGCTCCTTTGTTGAACCTGCGGTCGAACCCCTACTGGAGCGCAAGAATGAGCACCCTAACGCCTGGCTAGCTCATGGGAGCTGGCGGTCGCTCTTTATCCTCGCTGCTTTATTTTTCCTTTACGTCGGCGCGGAGAACGCGTTCGGCGGTTGGATCGCGTCCTACGCCCAGGGCCTCGGGAGTTCGTCGCCGACATTGTCGGTAATGACGCCCTCTTTCTTTTACGCTGCCTTGATGGTCGGAAGATGGTCGACGCCCCTGGTGTTGAAGAAGACAAGCGAAATCACAGCGGCGCGCGCCGGACTCCTCCTTGCATCCATGGGAATGGCGGGACTTATCTTCTCGCGAGCCCTCCCTTCGGTGTTGAGCAGCGTATCGGTGGCAGGTTTGGGACTGGCTGCCGTTTACCCGATTACGATCTCCCGATTAGCGTATGAATTTGGGCCGGCGGCCTCACGGCTCGGCTCCGTCATGTTCACTATGGCCAATCTCGGGGGCTCTTTTCTGCCTTGGGCTGTGGGCTTTTCCTCCCACGAATTCAATAATTTGGGGGTCGGCCTGGCGATTCCCCTCGCCGCCTCTGCTCTGATGCTGCTCCTCTTTCACCTCTACGCAAGGAATTTGGGCCCCGCCCCGGCTTGACGGCGTCCGACATCGAGCAGCACCAGTCGCGAAGGGGTGGATACCGGAGACCAATTTGATTGACCGGGTGAATCATTCTTAGTCGGGGAAGCATTGTGGGAGTCTTGTGGGTCTGCAGGAATTGAAAAACTCAAGCACGACGACCGAAATCAGCGAAAATCCACAAATCCCGATTCGTCTTTTCATGTTCCTTCGTCCAAGACTGAGACCGTGCCGACGGTAATCTACGGACGAACCACCTTCGCGCCGCTGATTCTGGCATCGCCGACTTCGGGCCTTACGGGCGAAGCCGCTGCTTCCACCGCAGGGAGCGGAACTTTGGACTTGATGCCTTGCCCCTCCACAACGGTATAGATGAAGTCGGCTGGGACATTCTTGAAAACCTCGCGTTGCCCGCTCGGCCAGCGTACGGTCACCTCGTCCATGACGTTGTTGCTTCCCAGGCCAAAATGTTGGCGAAGATCATTTTGTGATAAATAACTGCTGCCGCCCTTCACTTCGCCGAACTGCGTGAGACTGCCGGTCCGCACGGTTACGCGCGCGCCAATCGCAAGCCGGTTGCTCCTGGTTCCCAGCAGCTTGAACAGCACGCGATGATTACCGTTCTGACAGTGATTCAGCAGCAGCGACGGTGGCTGCCCCCAGTTCAACGTGACAATGTCCACACAGCCATCATTGTTGATGTCTCCAAACGCCGCACCCCGCCTCGACTGCAGAGGAGCACTGTTGAGCCCCGCGGCCGATGCAACTTCGTCAAACGTTCCATTCCGATTATTTCGAAACAGCAGCATGGGCTGGCGGAAATGGGCCGCATCAGGAATAGTATCCACCTGTGGATAGACGTGCCCATTCGCCACGAAGATATCCAGCCAGCCGTCATTATCCA
>DATNKA010000686.1:0-3135 GCA_035603655.1 Candidatus Acidiferrales bacterium
GCGATGGATGATCGCCTTCTGATGGGCATGCTGGACACCCTCACAAACCTGAGTAAAGAGCAGGAGACGATCTCGAATGCTGAGCCGGTGCTTGTCGCAATAGCTGGTGATGGAGAGGCCGGGCACGTACTCCATGACGAAGTAGGGGCGCCCTTCTGGCGTGGCCCCGGCGTCGAAAACCTTTGCGATGTTAGGGTGCTCCATGAGCGCCAGCGCCTGGCGCTCAGACTCGAATCGCGCCACCACGGCGCGAGTGTCCATGCCCGCCTTGATCAGCTTAAGTGCGACCGTGCGATGAAAGGGCGCGGTCTGTTCCGCGCGCCACACTTCCCCCATGCCGCCGGTGCCAACCATCTGCACGAGCCGGAACGGGCCAATGGTGGAGAAGGAACTCTGGACTGAGGCGATGCTGAGAGTTTTGTCGTCAGAGGCGCCGGTCATATGCATTCCTGGATGTGGACACAAACAGAATTTTCGGGGCAGGGAACATAATAAAGATAAACCACCGAAAACGAGAAGAACGAAAGCACTCGATCCGCGGTTTGCCACTGGCTGCTGTGGCTGGTCACTGCGTAACCATAATTAAGGTGCGGGTGCTCGAAAACTGATTCCCAATCAGTCGGTTTTAGCCTTAACGGCACGCAGCTGGGCTTGCAAAACTGCATGTCACTCATTCCAAAGACGAAAAGAGGCCCTGAGAGTGGGTCTTGTAAATTCTAATAACTCGTTTATTTTTAGTAATATAGCGGAGAGAGTGGGACTCAGAGCCAGCAAATCAGGAAAGCGCCATAAACACAGGCAAAAATTGCTTCTATGAGAAGGTCGTAAAAGTCAAGGCCGACGTGGCGGCCCACCTCACTTTTCTTGTTTTTTGTGGCCTTCGCCACATTTCCGCAGAAAATTTTGCGTTAGGATCGCTCAGGAGCGACGACTGGCAACTCGGTCGACCCACAGCAGCCCCGCTTTTGTCTGCTTTCCGCGTATTCAGTCCGCCTTGTGCTAGTTCTCTTCCGTGCTGTATCGACCCGGTGGTGACTGGCGGGGCTGTCAAGGGCGCCCGGAAAGGGCGTTCATCTTGACCCTTGACAGCCCCGCCAGTCACTTCACAATCGAGCTGGGAACGAAGCGAAACGCAGTTCAGTTGAGCTTCGTTCCTTAGTGGGAGTGGTTTTCGCTTTTGCTTGAGCATGCTCATGGCGCCGCCATACTTCGTCTCAACCAGTCCTGGGCGGCATTTCTCCACCATCATCTCTTCGTTTCGGTTGCAGAACATCATTGCTCCGCTTCGAACCAAGGCCTACCGAGAAACTTCTGGCCGACGCCACCCCACCGTTGCCGTGCTTCTATCCGCACTCTGAATGGGCCGCTTTGGGGGCCCGGTGCAATTTGGGGTCCGATCATAGTCCCAGGTCCATCACTCTCGTGACAGACCTGGGATTGTTGGGGCTGCTATCTATCGCGAGGTCTTAAATAGACCAGCACTTTTTACGCAGTCACCCGAACAAGGCGGTGGATGTCGTTGTCTGCCAAAACCTTCGGGATCCGCTCTGGTTCCGCGCCATCAACTCCTGTCTGCGCGTTCTGCTCCTTCCGAAACCAAATCTTAAATAGTTCTCTCGCTTTTGATGTTTTCGCTTTCTTCTATGCAGCCGCCGCCTGCGCGGTCGTCACTGCCATGCCGTGGCGCAGCGGCTCATACACCTCTCCACTCACCCAGAGGCAGTGCAGTAGGACGGCCAGCTTTCGGGCCACTGCTACCGCTGCTCGCTTCTTCGCATTCTTCCCACCCCGCTCGCATAACCGCAGCCCGTATCGCCGTAAATCCGTGTCCGGTCCGAATGGCCCCAAGATATACTGCGCGCTCCCCACCAACAGCTTGCGCACCATCGTGTCCCCGGCTTTGCTGATTCCTAATTGTGGCTGACTCTCCCCCGAGTCCTCCTGCCTCGGCACCAATCCCAAATACGGTCCCACGTCCCGACTCTTCACGAATCGTTCCGGATTCTCCAAGGTCAACACATAGGCCAGCGCCGTGATCGGCCCCACCCCTTTCACCTGCCGCAATAACGCCGTGTGCCCATACTTCTCCCGGCCCAGCTCTTCAATCTTTTTGTCGTACTCCTTAATATCAGCACTCAGGGTTGCTGCCAAACGCACCAAGGGCAGCAGCGCTGCGCGCATCTCCACCGCAACTGCCTCCTCTCCCTTTTTTGCGAAGCTCCGGCTGGAACACTTGGGCAGCCGTGTGCCCATGCTCTTGACCAAGCCTCGGGTGGTGTTGATGATCTCCGTCCGCGCCGCCACCAAGGCATCGCGGGCTCGCAGCATCACCAAATCCTGCCGCACTTCCCGACTGCGGTGCTGGATCGGGTACAACGACTCAGGGTCCACGCGTCCCAAGCGGGCCAGCTTATTCGCATCGATCCGATCATTCTTGCGCTTACGCCGCTTCGATCCGTCCATCAACCGCGGATTGGCCACCAGCACTTCGTGTCCGTAACCGCCGATGACTTCCTGCACCCATGCCGAGTGTGTCCCCACCTCAATCACCACCCGCGCCGCATTCAATGCCTGAAAGAATTCAGCAATGTCCTCCTGCGTCGTACGCAACTGTCCTTCCGCCAGAGTTTCCCCCTCCAGACCCAGAATGCAGTAGTTGCTCCATTGGTCGCCCAGATCTACGCCCACTGTCAGACGGTCAAGATTGGGGCGAAGCTCACCGCGCTGATGCTTTTCTCCGGCACTCGTTGCTGCCACTTTTTTCGGATGCAGCTTTTCTTTCAGCTTTCCCACCAGTTCCGCCAGCACTACTTTCGTATCCCGCTGCACCGAGCCTCGTGACTTCGCCCGGTTCGTTGTCGGTTCACTCTTTTTTCCAGAATTGCTATGCTTCTTCAAGGTCGATCTCCTTAGCCGTTTTGATTGCACCATAGAGTGCGCTGATCATTGGTAGCTTAACGCCATCCGTGATCGGGGATCGACCTTCTCATCCCATCTATCGCACTCTCACTGCGGAGGATAAGAGGCAGCCCGCAAAGTGTCAAGAACGCTCACAGGCTGTCATAGATATTCGCCCAAACAGGCAAAAGTAGCGAAGTTAGCAAAGCGGACCAGGGAGAGCCACGCCCACCGTCG
>DATNKA010000687.1:0-8278 GCA_035603655.1 Candidatus Acidiferrales bacterium
TTCCAGTTGGCCTGCGAAGCCGCGAGCAGAAGTATACACCGACCGGCGCGTGCTCGATTCCAGCCCGACTGTCGGGATGCAGCCTTCCAATCGGTGTAGAGCGCGCCCGGCCCGCCATATTTCTCAATCCAGGCCCGCAACACCCCGGCTGCCGCCCAGATCGTTACTTCTTGCCCAGACGAGCCTGCTTTTCGCTGGTGGCATCATCCACCATGTCCATCAGGTACCCCCGCAAATTAGGACAAGCGCGCAGAGCCCCGTCAATGCGTGACATCGGGACATTTTCGCCAACAGTTACGCGACGATGGTAAAGCTGGAGCCAGAGCCGCGTCTAAATCCGCTGTTCGGTCCACTTTTTCGCTCGGCGGGGAAATTTCCACGATGATAATGATAACTGTTCCAATCATGCCTTAGCAGTCGCAACCGTGAGCCGTCCCTTCAAGCCAATGCACTCCGTCAGTCGCCTCGGAGACTGGCGAGCAGCCCCACGGCTAGAGCCGGGCGTTACGGCTGAAACTGCCAGAGTTCATACTCCGACCATGACACGCAAGAGTGCGGCGATCGACATCCATATTGAGCAACATCTGGCGGGCGGCTCTATCTAATTCCGGAAGACCTTCACTTTTAGCCTGTTTCTGGGTGACGTAGCGGAGAATTTTCCACAGCAAGAGGGCGACGGTCGCTTTTTCACCGCTGACAATTGCGACTAGCTCGTCAATCGCACAAATCAAGTCTGGCCTAAGTCCCTCCCTTGCGGCACAATTGCTGAGGGAGTCGCCAATCCGAGTACGGCCCTCTGAAACGCCTGCCTTTCGTAACTATCCCGCCTTAGCCATCGACCCTACTCTTTACATGTCCGCTGTTTTCAGGGCAGTTGGCGAAACACAAAGTCAAACAAAAGGGGTCGCGGGAGATGGATTACGGTCTGGAGTTTCTGAAACTCGCGCACGATGCAATCAAACGACAAGAAGAGGAACTAGGGCAATTGGAGAGTAGAAAGCATTCCAATTTTGCGACTGTAGGACAATGCGAACAAGCGTGGCAGAAATATTTCATCCTAAAGCACGCAATCAGGATGCGTTTTCGCCCAAAGCTCTACTCGGAACTGCGGTGTGGCAAGCACAACAAGCGAAGTGTTGACCTGTATTTCGTTGATGGCAGAGAACGTACACTTGCAGTGTTCGAGCTTAAGCCGGGAAACCCGAATCCAGCCCTTGCAGAGCGCATTGCTGACGATTGCGAAAAGTTGCGTGATCTCACCGATATTGATTCTGAAACGCAAAAATATGTCGTTGGGATAGTGTGCGGATCGCCATCAAAGATCAAAACGTGGGAAGAAACGTTGACGGAGTATTTGAAGAAGTCAAACGTAACGACCCAGAGAGTCGCCGAACTTCCCGATATCCCTTCTAACGAGGGCGGGGTGATCAAAATTGTGATGCTCCGAGTGACTGCGGCAGCTTCAATGAAAGCAGGAGCCTAGCACAAACTTGTGAGAGCGAACCCGCTGGGACCTGTATCGCACCACGCCGCATTAGAGGGGAATCCACCAGCCCCACGGACGCCCCCATCCGAATCAGGTTGGCAACGCGGGCTGCCGCAGCAGTCGCAGCACTTCCTCGATGCTGAACGGCTTCCGCAACACTGGCAGGTTGCGCAACGCCTCTGGTAGTTTCTCCCGAACCTCCTTGGGATCGGCGGTCATAATCGCCATTGTCTGAACTGGATTACTCCGGTGGATCGCGGCTAGCAACCCAGCCCGCTTATTGTCCCATTGACAAAGGCGACAACAAACTCTGTTCCATCGTTCCTGCCCCAAAGAAGAAGGGGCCGGACGTGTGGGCGAGGTCCTCACGAGAGAATCGGGAGCCAGTGAAAAAATCCCGCGTATGGTCCATTTTTCAAACTCGGATGCTATCATTCGTACCGGAGGGGATTGTCATGCGGTCGTTTTTTATGCACTTCGCTCCCCTTTTGCTCGTGGTGGCGATAACTTCTCCCGTGGTGATGACGGGTTGCCAATCTCAAGAAACCGTCTATTACAACCAGTGGGAACACGATACTCATCGAGAGCATAAGGATTTGACCAAGCGCACCGAAGCGGAGCGGAAGGAATATTCGGACTGGCGGCGTAGTCGTGATCACCGCTAAACAACCTGTCGGCTGAGCTTGCTTTCTCAGAAGCAAGGCGTTCAATTCCCTTACCGAGTGCAGATAACTCTTGGCACCTTCTGCCTCGCAGAGGGGGTGCTCGATTCCGCCAGAGGAGCGCCGGCACGTTTGACTCTGATCACATCGAATGCCCAGAGTGTGGAGAGCGGCCGGCGGGACGCACGGGAATTTGGTGTGAAGCGGGGACACCTTCTGAGAATGACGCATCACCATCGAAAGGGAAACATCTGTTTCCGTTCATCGTGCTGATAGCGATCCGGCACACTCCCAAATCATTTCCGGTACGTCTATCGTCGTCAACTCAACAAGATAAGCTTGTGTTGGCAGAGGAGTGGCCGACAAGACCGGAACTCCTGACGACTCTTTTTGCAAGATCGCGGCATTCCGTCACCAGTTCATATTCGTCTCTGTCGGCAGCGCCCGATTCGCCAAGACCGACATCAACCATCCCGTAAAGAGTTGGGATAACGCTGAAGTGGCTGGAGAAGCTATTCGGAATATGTGCTGGCTCTGCCTGAATTGGAGGGGCAACGCTCTCCATTAGTGTAGCTTCCGCCCCTTCGGGGCGTGGATTTTCAAGGCATTCGGGGTCTACCGTCCGATCTCTCTGATCGGTGCGAGAGGACAAACTGCCGCACCGTCAAGCATCGGCTCGATGAACCCCGCCACGCTATCTCTCGGCATGGTTGCATCCCTGCAGTGCCCGCTTCCGTTTCACATGGCCGAGTTATTGTAGCTCGGCAGCGACGGTTTGTGGCATCGTCTCACAGAGAGAGCGTTTGGTCACGGCTCGTTCCCGGAGACCGGCAACATGACGGCCGCTCAACTGTTCTCCTAACTTTTTAGTTGACAAGCCAAATTCATGGAGCTATTGTCCTAACACGTTAGGAGATCGAAATGGGCGGCAAACGAAAATCCCAGCAGCAACTCACGCCTCTGGAGTTGCAGATCATGAATGTGCTATGGGACTGCGGTCCTTCCAACGTCCAATCGGTCCAAGAGAAACTTGCCGGATCGCCGAGACTGGCGTACACCACCGTGCAGACGATGCTCAACGTTCTTCATCGTAAAGGGAGGGTACGGCGGAGATTGCGGGGCAGGGCGTACGACTATGCACCGGTGTTGACCCGAGAGAAGGCAGCAAGCAACGCAATCGGGGACATGATTGATCGCCTCTTTGGCGGTTCGGTGGACGGTCTCCTCATGAGCCTCGTCAAGAACGAGCAACTCGATCCCACAAAACTTCAGGAGTTGAGCGGTTTGGTAGAGGAGCACGAGCGCGGCAAGGAGGGAAAGCCCAATGAATCCGACTAATGAGATTGTTGTCACGTATGTGACGAACGCCCTCTGGATGACATGCGTCATCGCGGCAGTCACAGTGCTTCTTTCGCGAGCATTGCGTCGTGGCCCTTCTTCGCATCGGCATGCATTGTGGGTTGCGGCTTTGCTGCTTACTGTGTTGCTTCCCTTTGTGAGTTTGCGTGGTTCTCGGAACAATGACAAGCTCAGTTCCGAGTCTGCTGCAGCAGCGAGCGCGGTTCAGGCGGGAGAAACAGGTTTTAGCGGCGACTCTTCCTGGGCACTCTGGCGGCGAATGCGGCATGGCGGCCATCCGGTGCAGTTCGGCCCGCTCTGGGTTGGGTTTGTCGCACTGCTTTACTTAGGCTTCATTTTCTATCGAGCAGTTCGCCTCTATCGCGGATGGCGGTCACTCCGGGCAATGTTATGTAAGTCAAGCGAGCCGCAGATACCGCCGGCGATGCGAACTGTGGTCGAGCAATGTCACTCGCTGCTGGGCATGAAACCCGTACCCATAATGCTGTCACTGGAAGGCAGGGGACCAGCGACGCTGGGAATCTACAATCCCGTTCTGGTTTTGCCGGAGTGGTTCTTCTCGCAAGCATCGGAGGATGAGCTCTCTTCCGTCCTGGGTCATGAATTAGCGCACATCCGGCGGCACGATTTCCTTCTGAATCTGGTTTACGAACTCTTAATTTTGCCCATCTCCTTTCATCCTGCCGCTGCTCTGATCAAGGCGCGCATCGATCAAACACGGGAACTAGCCTGCGACGAGATCGCGGCGGAATGCCTATCCACACGTACGCAATACGCCCGCTCCCTTTTGAGCATCGCCCAGTCCATGGCTGCGAACCAGCGTCCGGCAACTGGTGGGTATGCTTTGGGACTATTCGACACAAACACACTGGAGGATCGCATCATGAATGTACTGGCAAAAGCCAATCGCTTCCGCAAGACATGGGCACGAGCATCGGCCCTTGGCGCCTCGGGACTGTTAATCACGACGTGTCTCGCAGTATCGGGGTTTTCCATTCAGGTCACTCAACCCCACAACACGGACGCTAATCTGCAGCCATTTATTGGCACTTGGCAGGCAAGATTCAAAGGCAAAGTCTTTGAAACGATCAAGTTAGGGAAACAACAGGGCAAGCTGACCGGGAGCGTGCGTGGCGCCGACATCGAAGTGGACAAAGACGGCGAACTTACAAGCGCGCATGCAATCGACAGTCGCGATCCTGACCCTATCGTGGAAGATACGCTTGCCAGCGGGATACTGCGGATCACTATAAAGGAAAAAGACTCGGAGGATACTATTCAATTTGAGATGAAACTAACTGGACCCGATCAGGCAGAGCTTCGGATACTCGCGCCACCCGACGTCCCTACTCCTAAGCCGTGGAAGTTGGAGCGAGTGAAGGGTGGTCAATAAAAGCCTAGACCAACTCGCGACCTGCGAATCGGCATGTGCCAGTCACCTACGAGCATAGATTAGCTTTGTAGCGACGCCGCTTGCTGGCGACGGAGCTGGCGCTGCCGCCGAGCCGCTGCCAACTTCCGGTCCCGTTCAGTGTGAATCTCCCGCTGGTGTCCGACCAGCATATCCTTCGACGTGACGTAGCCAATAGCACTGTTCAAGCGGATGCTGTTGTAATGCTCGACGTAGCCGTTCAGGAGGCGCCGGGCATCGCCCAGCGAAAGCGGTGTTCCCGGCCGAATGCACTCGCTCTTTAGTGACTTGTGCCAGCGCTCCAGCTTTCCGTTCGACTGCGGATAGTAAGGTGACGTTCGGACGTGCGACATGCCGGAGATGCGAATGAACTCCTTGAAGTCCCGAGCGATGAACTGCGGCCCGTTATCGGAGATGATTCGCGGCTTCGCTTCCGGGCACTTCTCCTTGGCTCGTTCGAGGATCACTTCGACATCGGCTTCCTTCATCGACTCCCGCAGTTCCCAAGGGCGCGTGGTCATCGCGTGTGACCGCGAGAATCAGTCCCGAGCCGTAGAGCTTGGCCCGTGGGCCCCCAGCCGTGACTTCCCGGCTTTTTTTCTTGCCGTCTTAGGCTTTGAGCCAATAACCCTTGAGAGTGCCAACTGTCACGCAGGAGGTACCGCTTCGAAAGGATGACAAATAGACTGCCTGCGAGAAGGATCACTGTTACCAGAACGGAAACACTTGCCTTCAGCAGCGGATAATGCTGCGCCCGTAGAAGGTGGAGTTCGGAACCCGACTAGGACAATCCAAACTTTGAAGATGAGCTCACAACAACCTCGAGTTCTAGACGCAATTATTGCGCGCCGTGATGGTTGTAATTCGGATACTCCGGCTTATGCGGTTTCGGGACGGGGTGCTTTGTCAGCTCATCGAGTGCCAGGCTCACAGCTTTTTCAAGCTGGGGGTCGTGACCCTCGCTGACGGGCTTCGGATCCATATCCACTTCGTAATCCGGCTGTACACCGTGGTTTTCCACATCCCACTGACCCTGCGGATTGAAGAATCCAAAACTGGGTGAGGTGACGCGGCCGCCGTCCATCAGGACCGGGATGCTGCCGATTCCAACTAGACCGCCCCAGGTCCGCTTACCGACCAGTGGACCCAGTTGCGCTTCACGGAAGTACCACGGCATCGCATCTCCACCGGACCCAGCAAATTCGTTGGTGATCATCACCTTTGGTCCCAGGATCGAGGCTTGTGGAGTCCGGTAGATCGCTCCGTACCGCGGAGCCCACCAGCTCATCAATGTGCGCTGCATCGCGTGGATGATATAGTCTGCCGCCTGCCCACCGCTGTTGAACCGTTCGTCAATCACGGTCCCCTGTTTGTCAATCTGCGCGAAGTAGTAACGGTTGAAGTTGGTGAGGCCGCCCATGGCCGTGTCCGGCAGATATACATACGCCAGTTTTCCGCCGCTTAACTCCTGCACCTTTCGCCGGTTCGCTTCGATCCACGCCAGGTTGCGCAGGCCGAGATCATCTGGGATGGGTGTCACGGTAACATCGTGCGCATCTTTGCCGCTGGCGTCCGCCGCAATCTTGAGCACCACCTGCGTCCCCGCCGTGCCCTCCAGCAGACGCTGTATGTCATCGGAGCCGCTGAGATCCTTTCCACCAATGGCAAGAATAAAGTTTCCTTCCGCAACTTTCACTCCTGGTTCCGCAAGCGGTGCCGGCGCCTTCGGGTTCCAGTGCTCACCCGTGAAAATGTGAGCAATGCGGTACCGTCCGTTGACAATCTCATAGTCGGCGCCCAGCAAGCCCCCACGGACTTGATTCGGGTGAGGAATTGTGCCACCTGAGCCGCGCAGATGGCCGATCGAGAAATCGCCCAGCATCTCCTGAAATAGATAATTCAGGTCGCTGCGGGATCCCACTTCCTCCAAATAGGGCCTGTACTTCGCTTCTTCGGCGGTAGGATCGACGCCATGATAATGCGGGTCATAAAAGAAGCTGCGCTCGATCTGCCAAATCTCATGAAACATCTGCCGCCACTCGGCGCCGGGGTCTACGCGCACCTCCATCTTGGACAGATCCAATTTGCCTCCGTCGGCTTCCTCGGGTTTGACCGGCGCGTCAGCGGCAACAATAACGAAAGTTGGTACTGGTCCGGCGGCCGTTGGCGGCGCTTGGGGCTCGTCATGCGCCATCTCCAGCAACATCTTCTCGCCGTCGAAGGAAAGATCGAATCCCGCGATGTGATCGGCGAGCTTCTTCGATTTCTTCGTCTTCAGTACGAAACGAGTCAGCGTCTGGCCGCGTTCTGTACGGAATCTTCCCCCGCCCTCCAGCAGGTAGAGCGTGCCTTCCTTGCCCGCCGTCAGGCTGGTGTAAGCGCTCGTAGGCAGCGGAAGCGGGGCGGCGCGATCTTCCAGATGCGCCAGATCGATCTTCACTAGCTTCGGCTTCTCGGACGTTTCCTTTTTCTCCTGCTTGTCATCACCATCCGCTTTCTTGGCCGCATCGGATCTGTCTTTGTCTTTATCTTTATCCTTATCCTTATCCTTATCCTTATCCTTGTCGTCGTCTTTATCCTTGTCGTCTCTATTTCCGCCTTTGTCTTTGTCCTTACCGGCATTCTCTTCGTCGTGATCTTTTTTTTCTTTCGCGTCCTTCTCTCTCGCTTCCGGCGTCTTCTCATCTTCGGCCAGCGGCGCAACCGGAGAAGTAGTATCCGCAGTCAGTGCGAGGCCGTATACGCTGCGCGTTACCTCAAACTCGTCACTGCTCATATCGAGTCCGCTCGTGGACGTGCCATAATTCGTGCTTTCCGTGAAGTAGAGATACTTTCCGCCGCGGTCAAACGTGGGGAAGCGAACGTCGCTCATGCCATCCGTAACCCGCGTGCTCTTGCCCGAGGTAACCGAATACAAGAACAAAGCATGGAACCGGTTCGAAACGCTCTGAGTGTATGCAAGCCATTTTGAATCTGGCGACCAGGCTGCGTCGTAGTCGGCGTCATCGACCTCGGCTTTGTCGATGACCGCAGCTTTGCGCGACACCGTGTCCAGCAGCCAGATTTCCATCTTGTTGTCGTGAAAAGCGATCAACTTTGAGTCTGGCGACCATGTCGGATGGAAATAATATGTCGCGTCGTTCGCCAGCGCATACTTTCTTACTGCGCCCGCTCCGGTCTGACTGCTGATGTGGAGTGCATACTGCCCCGACTCGTCGGAAAAATAAGCAATGTTTTGTCCATCCGGCGACCAGGCCGGTTCGCGCTCCATCGCACCTGGAGTATTGGTGATATCGCGCGTCGAACTTTCTTTAACGGGGACCGTGAGGATGTCGCCATGCGCTTCGAATACAGCGCGCA
>DATNKA010000688.1:0-3153 GCA_035603655.1 Candidatus Acidiferrales bacterium
TTCCCGGAGCGCTCTCCCCTGAATCCGCGCCTGCGGTCGAGCCTGCTGCCCAATTAGCATCGCGACCCGAGCCCATCGTGCAGCCTGAACTTGAGCCTGTCGGCAACGCCGCTCCCACATCTTTCGGCGTGCCCCAGACTGCGGTCATCGGTGAATTCGTAGCCGATCTCGAAGCCTCTCTGGGTGAAGACTTCCTCAAAGATGCTCCCGTGGCCGAACCCGAGCCGGCGCCTCAGGCTCAGCCGGTCCTCGAAACCAAGGCGCCCGGCGTCGCAGTCCCGGCGCAGCAGTGGCCCGCGCCCACGCCGGCGCGTGCTTCGGCGGCGAAGGTTCCTGCGGCCAGCGCAGCTGCGGCCGCTTCTTCTGGAACTCCTGCGATTTCATCGCACGCCTCGGCACCGGTCCCACACCAGTCGGTGCCGGCCCCGGCTGCACCCGTTCCCCAAATTTCTCCAATCATTCCTGGCGCACCAACGGCCGCCAAATCCTCGCCCTTCGGCGAAGACGCGGGCGTCGATCTGGCGGAAATGTTCGGCGAGCTGAAACAGGATCTCGAATCCGGCTCCTCCGCCGAAGAAGCAGACCCCGAAACCCATTACAACCTGGGCATTGCATTCCGCGAAATGGGCCTGCTCGACGAAGCTATCGGGGAACTACAGAAGACCTGTCAGGCTGTCGACCGCGGACACCCATTTCCACAAGCCATGCAGACTTACACCTGGCTGGCCCAATGCTTTCTCGACAAAGGCGTGCCCGAAGCCGCGATTCGCTGGTATCAGAAAGCGCTTAACGCGCCCGGCATTGACGAGGAAACGCGCACCGCTCTCCATTATGAACTCGCCGGCGCCTATGAAGCCGCCGGAGACAGGCCTTCTGCCCTCAAGCACTTCATGGAGGTTTACGGCCGCAACATCGATTACCGCGATGTCGCCGAGCGCATCAAGCCCCTGAAGTCGTAGAATAGCCCGATGGGTTTTGTCTCTAATTCTCAAGCGTGTCATCCCGATAATGCTGGCCATCCCGCGCGAAGCGAAGGACCTTGTTTTTTGCCGGCGCACCCGACGTCGCTGTCGCAGGCAAGCGCCCTCTCCACTCCAGCCCTCCAGCAGCGGAGCGCTCAGTGACCTCTGATCCCAAACTGCCCGTCGAGAACGGACCCGTCGTGCCTAACCAGCCCAACTCTGCGCCGGCCGATAACGGCGCGTGGATTCTGAACCGGCCGCGCGCTGATTCCGTGTCTCACCTTCAGAGTGGCCCGCAGCTCTGGCTGCACCGCTCCTCCGTCTTTCTTTTCGTGCTGATTAGCGCCGTTGCCGGCGTCCTGCTCCTGATCCTGCCCTGGACCCCCGAATGGACAGACAATTATCTTCTCCTTTCCTTTCCCTGGCTTCGTACCTTGATCTCTACCGGTTTTTTTCGCGGCCTGTGCAGCGGCCTGGGTTTGCTCGACATCTGGATTGGCTTCTGGGAAGCCCTCCATTATCACGACCATCAATAGTCCGATGCAGTGCGGGCCCCGTGCATAGGGCTCCAGGACTTCAAGTTTCGGAATGTGAGTTTCTTACATGGTTGATAAGCTGAAACCCGCTCCTCTGGCCTACAAGAACGAGCCTTTCCTCAGCAGCCCCGACGGCCGCATCCTACGCATCCTCGCGGAGTATCAGGAACCGCTCTCGCGCTTTCGCCGCGAGCAGATTCAGGACACAGTTGTCTTCTTCGGCTCGGCCCGCTTTCAGGGAGGCGACACTGCCCGGAACAATCTGACCACAGTGGAAAAGAACGACGCACAAATTCCCGCCCTTCAACATGAAAGCAGCCTGAAACGCGCCCGCGCCGCCGTCGACATGGCTCGCTACTACGAGGACGCTCGCCGCCTGGCTTTTCTGCTCACCGAATGGTCGATTCAAATCCCCGCCCGCCGCCGCCGCTTCGTGGTCACCACCGGCGGTGGTCCCGGCATCATGGAAGCCGCCAACCTCGGCGCCCATGAGGCTGGAGGCAAAAGCATCGGCCTCAACATTAATCTGCCCTTCGAGCAGAATCCCAATTCATACATCACGCCCTCGCTCAACTTCGAATTTCATTATTTCTTCATGCGAAAATTCTGGTTCGCTTACCTCGCCAAAGCGCTGGTGATTTTTCCCGGCGGCTTCGGCACCATCGACGAACTGTTCGAAATCCTCACGCTGGCGCAAACCGATAAACTCGCCAAGAAGATTCTCGTTGTCATCTACGGCAGCGAATACTGGCATCGCATCATGAACTTCCAGGCCTTCGTCGATGCCGGCACGGTTGCTCCCGAGGACCTTAACCTGTTCAAGTTTGTGGATTCCCCCGAAGACGCTTTTACTTTCCTCCGCGACGGCCTCACCGAATACCACCTGGGCGGCCCGCCCAAGAAAGAAAAAGAGGAAGCCATCCCCGAAATCGCCAAAACCAGACCGTAATTCGCGAGCTGACTTTGGCCCTTGCTTTGGCTCTGTTGATTTGTCGCTACGGATTTTGCACTGCTGATTTTGCACGGATCCTCTTACATAGCAATTTTGCATAGCAATTTTGGCGCTGTTCATCCGGGTTGGCGCTGCCATATGAGCGCCCACAAAATGTGGGCTTTAGCTCCCGAGGCAGTTTGCGGGCAGCCTCGCCTCTTTGCTCTAGACTGAGAAAACTGATGGCGGAAGGCACGCTACTCTACTACATCACCGACAGCAACTCCTTCTCCGGCAACGACCAGACGCGCCGCATTCGCTTGCTCGACAAGATCTCTGAAGCCGCAAGCGCTGGCATTGACTATATCCAGATCCGCGAAAAGCATCTCTCCATAGGCGCCCTGGAGATGCTAGCCCGCGAAGCAGTCCGATTAATCCGCAACTGCAACAGCCTAAGAACTAAAAGCCGAGAACCAAAGACTGCTGTCCTGATCAACGCTCGCACCGATGTCGCCTTTGCCACACTCGCCACCGGAGTTCACCTCCCCGCCGGGAATATCTCGCCACCCGAGGTTCGCGAAATATGGAAGCGGGCCCTAAGCACATGTGGCACGGGCACTCCTGCCGGCGAACTCCCATCACCAGGTCCGCAGATCTCGCTCTCGTGTCACTCACCAGAAGAAGTAACGCAAGCCGCCTTAAACGGCGCCGACTTAGCCCTCTT
>DATNKA010000689.1:0-2280 GCA_035603655.1 Candidatus Acidiferrales bacterium
CGATTGTACTTTCCACAATGCCTTCTCAAAAAGCTGTTAGGGCAAATATGAAGCCCCCGTGCCCGCATTCGTTTTCGTTCCAGAAACTGTTGCGAAGAAAAACCAATTACTTCTTTGCGTCTCTGGTTATAATGCTCCGTCATTGTTGGGG
The DNA here is from genome assembly GCA_035603655.1 of Candidatus Acidiferrales bacterium. GTDB lineage: Bacteria > Acidobacteriota > Terriglobia > Terriglobales > Acidobacteriaceae > Sulfotelmatobacter. The sequence goes on from DATNKA010000689.1 coordinate 152, forward strand.
ACTCGGTCGGCGCTTTTGAGGGGAGCGGCGGCAAGGAGTGCGGTGCGGTGTACCCCTCAAATCTGCCACTCTTAAAACCGGTTGCGCCGAACTCCTCTGCGGGTACGGAGATGGCGCAGGTGCTCGTCCGTTACTGTATCGTCCCGGTTCTTCCAGGAACGATCGCCGCGCAATCCCTCGCCGCATTTCTCCGACATCCGCAACTACAATACCCAGTTGCAGATTCGCAGGTGGTGGTGTGACGATTTCTGCCAGCGCATCGCTACCCGGTTTATACGATTACGGAGAGGTGGCGCGTTCGGTGTTGATTGCCATCGCCGCATCTTATGCCGCGCTCGACCTTGCAGGACGCGTAACCGCCGCGCGCGACCGGAGTCATCGGGCTTGGTTGGGCGGCGGCGCGATTGCGATGGGGATCGGCATTTGGGAGATGCACTTCAAGGGCATGATGGCCTTCCGGCTACCTGTCTCCGTCAAGTACCACTGGCCGACAATTCTGGCGGCACTCTTGGCGGCCATCGTCGCCTCCGCGGCCGCCCTGTATGTCGCGAGCCGCCAGAAAATGGGTCCCGTCGAGGCCCTGACCGGCGGCGTCATCATGAGCAGTGGCATTGCCGGCCTGCACTACCTCTTGATGGCGGCAATGAGATCGTCCGCCATCGCCCGCTATTCCCCGATGCTGGTGACATGTTCCATCCTGCTCGCAATCTTTTTTTCTCTGATTGCTTTGCTGATGGCGTTCGGTTTACGGGAGGAGACCAGGTGGAGTGTTCCGCGAAGGCTGGGCAGCGCCGCAGTGCTGGGAGCCGCCGTCTCGGCGATGCATTATACCGGCATGGCGGCCGCAACTTTCTTCCCCGCCTCGCCTCCTGAGCTTTCCCACGCCGTGAGCGTATCCCCCATTGGTAATTCTGGAGTTGTGGTTGTGACCTTGATGGTGCTTGTCGCTGCCCTGGTGACATCGTCCGTGGACCGGCGCGCGGGTGCGGAGACCACGGCGGCTTTGCAGGAAGCGCAGGAAAAACTTGTTCAAGTCACGCGCACTCAGGCGATGGGAGAACTGGCTGCGGCCATCGCCCACGAGGTAAATCAGCCCCTCACTGCGATCGTCACCAACGGCAACTTCTGCTTACGTCGTCTCGAGAGTACGACCTCGAATCGCGATGAAATACGGGGGGCAATTACTGAAATTGTGGACGACGGCAACCGCGCCAGTGCCGTCATTTCGCGAATTCGAGGTCTGCTGACTAAGGGAACCTCCCACAGGACGAGGCTCGACATCAACCAGATTATCGGAGACGTAACCATTCTCCTGCGCAAGGAGGTCAGGCGAAGTCGTGTCTTTCTGCGTACCGACCTGGCGAAGGATCTGCCAGATGTGCAGGGCGACCCGGTCGAGTTGCAGCAGGTCTTGATCAACCTGGTAATGAACGCCGTCGAAGCAATGCGTACCTCTCCAGACGATAGACGGGAAATTCTAATTCGGTCGGCAGAGAGCCCAGATGGTATTTTGGTCCAGGTTCAAGATTTTGGACCAGGAATCGAACCGGAATTAACAATTCGCATCTTCGAACCATTCTTTACTACGAAGGCAGAAGGCATCGGCATGGGGCTTTCAATCAGCCGTTCGATAATAGAATCCAATGGCGGGCAATTGTCCGTCGTGTCGGCCACGCGAGGCGCTCTGTTCCAATTCACCTTACCGGTCGCAATAAATGACTGAGCCAGCCCCGGTTGTCTTCGTGGTTGACGACGACGCGTCGGTTCGTCGTGCCATCAAACGTCTCGTAGAATCGGTGGGTTTACAAGTGGAGCTTTTCGGGTCGGCAACTGAATTTATGAGCAGCCAGCGGCCAGATGCTGCTGGCTGCCTTATCACCGATATCAGGTTGCCGGGGCTAAGCGGGCTTGACCTCCATCGCGAGTTGGTCAAGGCAGACGATGAGATCCCCACCATCTTCATCACCGCTCACGGCGATATTCCCATGACCGTGCGTGCGATGAAAGCCGGGGCTGTCGAATTTCTGACCAAGCCTTTTCGCGATCAGGATTTGTTGGATGCGATTCAGGTGGCCTTGGAGAGGGACTGCGTCCGGCGAGAACGCCAGGCCGAAACGGCCATGCTGCGG
>DATNKA010000690.1:0-7728 GCA_035603655.1 Candidatus Acidiferrales bacterium
ACACGTTGGTGTGGGTACACAAAGATGAGGAGTGATCACATGTCTGTCAAGGTCGCGATCGCGGCCCTCGCGTCGTACGAACTCAGCCACGAGTGCCGCAGCAGGCAATTGCTTTGCCAGCCAAGAATTCTCGCTGTTCCATTCATCAAATGTTCATTGATTGCGAATACAGCTCGATTTTCGAACCTAACTGTGAGCTGGTGCGACCTTGAAGCTCATGAGCGCCGTTGATTCATCCGTATAAATCGCAAACACCGTGTATAGCTTCGTAAGCAGCATCAGATCCTGTGTTTGTTCATTTTGTAGATGCCGGAGGCGGTGGCCTTGTTCATCCACGCGGGCAGCGTCTTGATCTTGCCGGTTCGTAAGATTGTACGAAAGCTCATCACCAAGCTGCGCATCACTGCGTATCCAGGGCACGCTTTCTTCAAGGCATCCACGGTGTTCTGTTGCTCGGTGGTCATCTTTGACCGCAGCTTGCCGAGTAACGCCGTCGCCACCAGTGGCGAGATCTGCCGACACGCACATTGAAACAGGATCAGAGTGCGGTGGACGCGGCCGTCGAGCAAAGCTGGAGCAATGGTCCGGTGGAAAGGCACATCAATCCATCAATCGACTAAAGACACTCAAGCGGCAGATGTACGGTCGAGCAGGATTCGAACTGCTTCGTGCTCGCGCCTTCGCTCTCCCGCCTCTCGGCAGCTTGCACCAAACTTGAGGAAGAACCTAATCAAAGATAAATACCCCTGGAAATGCGCCGCCGCATTCGTTAAGGAAACACGACAGAGCTCAAGTCTCACCCGTAGTCTGAAACAGTCTTGGGTTATAATGCCGTTCTTCCCCGCACGTAGTTGCCGCTGTGCAAGGCAACACATGTTTGCGAGGCGGCGCTATTGTGCGTGGACCCCTGCCGGCCATTCGATCGGCCACGACGACATCAAGATGACGAGGTTCATATGTGTGACGAGATTCCTGACGAGTTGGTGAAGGCTGTCGCTGACGGCCGCGCCCTTGTTTACGTCGGAGCTGGTGCTTCAAAGAGTGCGGGCTTGCCGGACTGGAAAGAGCTCCTCGAACAACTTAAACACCTCGCGGACGGCTCGATCAATGATCCCGCCGATCGTCGATATTTTAAACAACTTGTTGATAACTCCAAAAATATCGAAGTGGCGGATTGGCTTGAGCTCGTTTTCAAAGAGCCGCACCTTATGGCGCTCCTTGGCAAAACGCTGCATCGTCCTGACTGCCAACCTTCAGTTATTCACAGAAACATAGCCCGAATTCCGTTCGTGATGGCTCTAACCACAAACTATGACAACCTTTTGTACGACGCCTTCAGAGACCTCGAAAGAGATAACGCAACTCTAGAGGATGGACACGGACGTCAAAAGGAACCACACCCGCGTACGAACGACGCTACGGTGCAGGAGAGAGTCGTTAAAGATCTAAAGTGGGGGGATCACTTGGTTGTCGTACAGAATCTAAAAGACCCCAACAGCCTTATTCACCTCCGGATACATGGCAAGACTGATGACTACAGCGCAAGGCTCACCACGCGGCACTATCGGGAGCTAATGTATGAGAATCGAAGGTTTCGTGACTTGCTGAAGTGGCTATTTACCACGAACACTTGCCTTTTTGTCGGGGCAAGCATCGAGGATCCCGACTTGGTTTACCTCTTGAGCGAGGCATACACAGAGTACCGCAATCACTTCGGCCCGCACTATGCGCTTCTTCCAGTGTCTAAAGCTCCGCCATTTCGGCAAGAGTTGCTTCGCGAACAGTTCAATATCGAGGTGATAAGTTTGCGGGATGAGGATGCATCGGTCGTAAGCGATGCAACGAAGTCGCAATTGCATCCCATGACCTTTGAGGCGTCTCGCATTCTGAGAAATCTCTCGGGCGAGGCGACACTAGAGCGGTTTAGAGCTTCCCCTCCCCACTGGCCCACGTCCGACGACAAAGGCTTTTTTTTGATGAAGGCTCTTGGCACACTTCTTACGCAGGTTTGCCGACTAACGGGATCTCTTAGAGGAGATTTCTGCTTACACCGTGATGGCCCGGGAACCAACGTAGGGCGACAGCTGCAATATGTCGTTAACCGCGGTCCGACTACGACAGACATACCGAACCGTACAGTTCTGCCAGACAGTATCTGCGGAATAGCCTACTACAAGGCGCCCGAAAATGGCGTCTATGTCCCAAACGTAGAGGACCGGCAAATTGCGAATTTCGCTCACTACGGCCCGATTAACTATCTTCCCGGATGGCCCGACGTGGCAAGCGAGTTTGCCGTACCTGTGGTCGCTGACGGGGTCCGCGTTGGTGTCTTGAATATTGAATCTCGTTGGATTGATGCCTACAGCAGCGGGCATTTAGAAATAGCACGACAGTTCGCCAAGAAAGCTGGCAGGCTCTATGGTGCGACGACAGAACTCCAAAGAAGCGGCGGCCGGCTAGAGGCGGCACGAATCGAGGATGACTATACTCGGTTACGGCAGCTTTTCCTCGACCTTAGAAAAGTCCGTGCTGACTCGCAGCCAATCGATGATCTGAGCTTTCTCGCCTATCGCGTTGACTACATGTTTGGCAAGCTCACAGCTCAGAACCCCAACTCAACCGTGCTCGGATTGCCTAAGGGGACAGAGGAGTGCGAGGTTCCTCAGTGTGATATCGATAACGTGGAGTCACTTCCGGCGCAGACGTTTTGGAACGGAAGACCAATAGTTCTTCCCAACGCGACGGAGGCAATATCGGCCGGCAAATTTCCAGATTGGTTTGCAGGCAAGTTGAAAATGACCGGAGCCGTCATTGCTTTACCGATATTCACACGCGGGCATGTTGCCGGGGTTGCGGTTGCTTGGTGTCCAAACGGACAAAATCGTTGTCTGGACGGGAAAGACGTTGATCTCTTCCGCCGCACTGTGCACCTGATTTCAAACCTGGACCGGTCTGCGGAGGAACGCGCAACTAAAGCCTTCGGTGCCAATGTAAGACCAACGCCGAGATTTACTACTTCAGAGAAGATCATTCAGTTATTTACGTCTGCCAGCGTCAGACCAGCACAATCTGCGGCGCCGGTTTCTTCATCGTCGCTAGATCGCATGGGGCAAAGTTGGCAAGCCGAGATTTCCTCACTAATCCGCGGGCTTTTGATGCTTTTTAGGGATCAAGAGAGATTGAGATTTAGGGACGGCAACCCGAAGGGATGGCTGTCACCGAGGAGATGCCGTTGTTGGATTAAGATCAAATCTGAAGGCCACCCTCGGTTTGTTCTTGTTTTGCAAGTTGCAATCGATCCTCATGACCCCGACAGAAACCTGTTTTCTCCCGTTTCCGAAAATCGAGGATGTGTAATCGTGTCGGAACCCTATCCTCTTGCATCCGACCTAGTCAGTTCAGCGGTTGACGAAGAAGACACCACGCGTGACAACACTGATTGGGAACCGATATCGCTCTATTTCGATGGAGCACAGCTTGCAGCGAAGACCATTCTCGTCCCGCGTAACTGGCACCAGAGCCTTTTGCTGTCGCGAATCAAGGTAGACCGGTTTTCTAGGATACTGAGGCCCACGTTATTGAAGGAAGATATTTTGGCCACTATTCTCAGGAAGGACAAGAAGAAGCCCTGGTTCTCGTCACCGATCATTTCGGTCGAAGAATCGGAATGGGTTCGTGGTGAGACTGAAAACCGGCTAGTCGGTTACTTGACTTTTGATGACGGAGCGTCAGATCTTCTACAGCTTGTGCCGCATTATGAAGAAGTCGATCTGAAGCAGTGGACTGCTTTCCAGGAGGATATCTTGCATCAGTTGGATCTGTTCAGTGCATGCTTGGCAGAGCGCAGGGGAGTTCACGCGCTGATTGACAAAATCACCACGTCATCCCCATCCCAGTCGACTACTCGCGCCTCAGCTTAGCGCACGCAACGTGCAAGGTGATTGAAGTCGCTAACCGACTCGGCCCGTTGTCGAGGTGCACTTAAATACCGGACGGATTGTACTTAAAAACCGGCAGAATTATACCCAACCAAACGCAGTCCAGACTGAGGAAAAACACTGTAGCCGTACTCGATGTAAGGAAAATCCTGTCGCGTCAATATGACTCCATTCTCTGATGTGAGTTGATCTCCCGGTTTGAGTCCCTTTGTGGCCGCGTCACCGTCCGAGCGAACTTCCGTTACATAGCAATCAGAATCCCCTATTGCCTGCATGCGCCAACCGTACTCGACTCCGTATGGCGCGGGTCGGGGCAGGAAGCGAGTGTGGGAATCGTTCAAAGATGCCACTGCCCCCGCGAGATCGAGTAACCCTTCGTTTTGCGACTGTGCGGCTGCGATTTTCTTCCGTGCACTCTCGAATCTCGCGTCCAAATCCAACCCGTGAAACGTCGGATCGTAGTAGCGCTCCTTAATGTCCTCCTCGATCCGGTTCAGCATCTCCCGCACTTGGTCATTCGTGAGGGTTTTGTACTTGCCGGACTTCTGGGCGACACCCGACGGGGCGAATGCCGTGACAAGCACCGTGATAGCCAGGACCAACGAGCAAGGGCACAACAGAGATTTCATGGCGCTTTCCCAGGCACCTAGAGCAACCGGCGACCCAAACTGGCACGCTTCGTAGCGCCTAAAGAGAAATCGTGTGCCTCGCTTTTTCCGCGCACCTCCTAAACATGAATAACCCTGTTCTATGGAGCAACGCATTCTAGTCCAAGGACTATGGTTGGCGAAATCAGGCCTTGGCACTCAGACCTCGGTCAGTGAGCGTTATAGAGATGTTAGTGCGCCGGGCTAGTGCAGTGAAGCTAGTTGATGATCTAGCAGGTGAGAGTCCTGCCAGTGCAGATTACCCAGTTGGCACTGTAGTGATATCCGGCGACGGCGCGGGCGACCAAACCGTCGGAAGCCCGGATGTAAACGCCCTCGTTGGCCGGACGCAAGGGGAAGGCCTTGTCTGATATTCCGGCCTTGAAGCCGTACCGGGGAAAACCCGCCGTACGGAATTTTAGGGGAGGCGATGGAAACGTCGGCATCATTCGAAGCCCGGTCCGCGCCATTGCCTTACCCGACAACCGGCATGAAGCAGAGGAGGAAGAAGCCTTACAAGAAAGGAGTAGCGATCCACTTGACCTCGAGTCTTGCGCTGCTACCGCGAGGGACCCAGCGAAGCGTGGCCACGAAGCCGAAGCTATCTCACTCGCTGAGGGCCAATCTGCGCCCTGGCCCAAAGCCTACGCACTGCTAGGCGTGGCAACCGCGCTGATCAACCAGTAACGGGAGGCCGCTCACTACTGGCTGAATTCCTCGCCTTGAAGCGCGGGTATTCCTGATGGCCGTTCGTTCCCCCAAGGGATGACCGGAAAGATGTCCAGCCGCATCGGGTCCAGCCCCATCCGGTCGGTTGCGGCCGGAGACCCGCCCGGCCGTTGGCCGCGCCAGCTGGTTCGAGCCGATCTATCCTTATTATCCGTGGGCCTATGAGGTCGCCGTGGTTCTGGGGAGAGGGAAGCTGGCGAAGATTGAGGTGGCCTTATCGAGCCGAGCGGAATTCAAGGTGAAGCTCCTGGGGGGGTGGCTTCGGAGGGATGGCGGCTGTCGCGGCCTCGACATCCGCGCTGCTACCTTCGTTTTCCGCGTTTGAAAATGAAGGATCGGATGTTGCAGCGGATAGAATGAGGTGCACGCCTAAACCAGTTTCGGCAGATGATTTTTGTGGGCAAGGTGTCTGAGGTGGCTCCTATGGTGCCCGAAGCGCCAAATTCGGCTTATCGGGCATAGCAAGTTCGCAACTCATAAGATTCCTCAGACACCAATCCGTAACCCTATTCCTCTCTGTCCAGGGTTGCTGCTACATGGCCGGCGCGGCATTCGAAGGCTTGACGCCGGGCATGTTCAGAGGATCTTTGGGTTGGCCCTGTTGATCCAGGAGCAGCGTGCGTTGTGCCGACCGGCTCTTGACCTGGTCGCGGATGAGTTGAGCCGTCTTCGCATCATGCCGAAGCTCCTCCATGCGCAATGCTTCAAACCCGCGACGTTTGGCCACAATCCTGAAGTCGAAGCTCACGTTCGAATTCCCGCTTCGCAACTCACGAACTTCGAATCCGGTGGCCGTCTTGGTCGCCACGTAGAGTCCTTCGCAGTCGCCATTCGGGGTGATGAATACGTGATAGTCCGACTTGCTGTTTGCCGCCTGTGCGAAGGTTGGATCGAGCGTGATCTCGGCTACGCCGGCTTTCAAGCTGCCGCTTCCGAAATCCTCAAACCAGTTTTCCGGGCTCGCCATCGAATAGAGCTCAACCACCCGGTCGTCGGGCAAAGCCGCTACAGCCGCGCTCGTACTCGCAGTGCCAACCGGTCCATCGGAGTAGACGCCATAGTTCGGGCCTTTGCCATAGACGCCTGCATAGTTGCTCTCGCCGACAACGCCATACGTGTTGGCATAGCCGAAGAGGCCGTACGTCGCGCTGGCGCCATAGACCCCGGTCGCGTAGCCGTTGATGGTCGTGCCAAGCTCGCCATAGCCGCCGCTGTTGGTACTGATTCCGGAGACGCCGATTGTATTGGCGGATGCGTAGACACCGACGTTGCTGGCGTTTGCGAATACCCCATAGATCCCGGCGCCGTAGACTCCGTAATAGCTGCTGGATCCCCAGACGCCTGCCGGCTCGCCCCCGACGGTGGTCCCAAGATGGCCGGATGCTCCGTTTGTGTTGTCGCCAGACAAAACTGGAGCTGTAGCGCCAGAAAATCTTCCGGTTGTGCCGGAGATGTTCGGGCCGAGACTAAGAGTTGTGCTCTCCCCCAGTGAGACGGAGCCACCGCCGGCCAGGCCAGAGCCCGCGTGTATGGTAAGAGTTGGATTTTGAAGCATGGCATTGGTCACGCCCTTGTTGGCAATGCTCAATGTGCCGGTCGTTGTGATCGGTCCACCGGTGAGGCCGGCACCGCTTCCAACGCGGGTCACGGTGCCAGTGGCCGCCGCCGCGTTTTGAACAGATTGGGCGGTCGCGGGATGACTGGCGTCGCCGGCAAGTGCGAACGCAGAAACAGGGAGTCCTCCGAGCGTTGTTGCGTCGCCGGCTTTGAGGGCATAGGGAACACTGGTCAACAGCGTCCGGGCTTTCGGAGCCTGGCCCGCAATCTGCACTTCAAGCCAGCGAGCTTCGCCAGACTGGAAGGGTTCCAGAGAGATGCCGCTCGAATACGTTGCGCCCAATTGTGCTTTGTAGCGCCCGAGGCGATCAAGATTGAGCGTCTGCGTTTCTGCGAACAATGGCTCGCCGCCTTGCTGGTCCTTGAAAATCTGGAATGTGACTGAAACTGCTTCGCCCAGCGGCTTGCCTTGGGCATCAATTGCGATGCCTGAATAAGGTACAAGAGCAGGCACAGCGGTGGAGCCAGTAGTGGCTAACGTTTGTGGTTCTGATGCAGCTTCTTGAGCTGAACCAATCAGGGGCAGAGCGAGAACGCTTCCCAGTACGAAAATGAGCTTTTTGCTAGTCATTGGAGTGTCTCCTGTCGGGATAGAGGTGAGGTTCCTTCGAACCGCCTGCAGTCTGCATCCGGTCCGATGGGAAGGCAACCGATCTGTTCCCGAATCGCACCTCACCAGCTAAACCTATAGGCATGAGACTTTTGCAACGATTTCCCGCCTGTAGGTCGATCACCAGGCATGAGACAGCTGGGGTGATTCGGGAAGCAGCCACAGCCGATATTGGGCGAGAGCGAGG
>DATNKA010000691.1:0-3147 GCA_035603655.1 Candidatus Acidiferrales bacterium
CTAGGGCAAATACAACGGAAGATTCAGAGCAATCCTAAGCCTCCCGAAGTCCTATTCGGTCTATTGGGTTGTGTCTTCTCGGCTGAGCCCGGTCTCGATTCAGAGACAAGCGTCAGTGGTGTCGCTTCCTACAAAAGTGGACCACGGACTGCCTCACATCGGCAACGTTCGCAGCGCCATCTCGACTACGCGCTGTAATTGACTTCGGCTTGCGCCGCCCGCTGCCTCAACTGCCATTCCGTAGATTACCGTCGCGATGTAGCGAGCAAAGTCAGCAGGGTTCACATTGGCCGGTAGGTCACCTTCTGATTTCGCACGCTCGAAACGCCGGCGCATCGCAGCTTCACCCGTCGCGCGGCAGGCGGTCAGTTCCTGCCGGATGGAATCGGCCGCCTCGCCACACGCAAGCGCACCTTGCACCATGAGACACCCACCGGGATTACGCCGGGCTGTGTTCAAATCGGCCGCGCCCTGCAACAATCGTTCTACGACCGCGCGGGCGGTCGGCTTTCTCAATGCTTCTTCGGCGTAGGCCGCCGGCCCCTTCAAGTACCGGTCGAGCGCCTTGCGGAACAGCGCTTCTTTGTCGCCAAAGGCGGCATACAGACTGGGACGATTGACGCCCACAGCTTTGGTCAGGTCCGACAGAGAGGCGCCCTCATATCCGTTTCGCCAGAACACCGCCAGCGCGCGGTCCAACGCTCGGTCGATATCGAAGGAGCGGGGACGTCCCATCCGTTTTGAGGATTTGTTCCGTTTCATACCTATCTATGATGCCTCTTCCATACCTATCGGTACAAATATTGTAACCATTCAGTCGCCCGTGACATCTGTACCAGGCAGTACGGAAATGTGGCGCGAGAAATAGAAAATCAAACAGGAGAAAGATCATGAGTAAGCTGGAAGGAAAAGTAGCAGTCATCACCGGAGGCAATAGCGGAATCGGTCTTGCTACGGCACAACGCTTCGTTGCGGAGGGCGCGTACGTCTTTATCACGGGCCGCCGTCAGAGCGAACTCGACGCAGCAGTGAAGCAGATCGGTAGGAGTATTACTGCAGTGCAGGGCGACGTCTCAAATCTTGCGGATCTCGATCGCTTGTACGCCACTGTGAAGCAGCAGAAGGGGCACATCGACATTCTATTCGCCAACGCCGGCACCGGACAATTCGCCCCGCTCGCCGCAATCACCGAAGAGCACTTCGACAAAACTTTCAGCGCGAACGTCAAGGGTCTTCTATTCACCGTGCAAAAGGCGCTTCCGCTCCTTAAGGATGGAAGCTCCGTCATTCTGAATGCGTCGATCGTTGCCAGTACTGGAGCGCCCGCGATGAGTGTCTACAGCGCATCCAAAGCCGCCGTGCGTTCTTTCGCGCGTACCTTCACCACGGATCTTAAAGACCGTAAAATCCGCGTAAACGCTGTTAGTCCTGGCGTAATTCCCTCGCCGGGCTATCGCAATTCGCTGGGGATGACGGAAGAACAAGTCAAGCAGTACGCAGACAGCGTCGTGGGCAATATACCGCTGGGTCGCACCGGAACCTTGGACGAAATTGCCAAAGTGGTGTCGTTTCTCGCTTCTGACGAAAGTAGCTATATCACCGGCATCGAACTGGTCGTCGATGGCGGCATGACCCAGATCTGACCAGCTTGACCACTGGTGCCTTGGTGGCTTCCGAATGCAGTTTCAGTAAGGTATAGGAACGTTTCGTGGATCATGAATGGATCAAGATTTAGCGCGATCTGGAGTTTCTGGAGTTCCCTGCCTTCTGCCGTGACAGCGAAATCTTCAACCTTAACTAACTGAAAACACGCGGCACGGACGGCGCTACAAAACGTTTTAATGACCCTCGGAAACAGTTCGTGGACTGTTAGTGGACCATAATTGTTGGGCGTGTTCCGATTCTCACTCAGCTCTTCGTGTCCGTGTGCTTCATTAACTTTGTGAGAAGGCCGTTAACACTGCGCCGCGCAGAGCAGTAGGCCACCTTTGAAGGAACTCTTACTTCGATCTCAGTCCCGGCTCCCGCTCGGCTGAAAATCGAGAACCGAGCTCCGATTTGTTCGGCTCGTTCCTTCATTCCAAGCAGTCCGTAGTGCTTATCGACACCACCATGTTGCAGAATATCCTGGGACACCCCTCTCCCGTCGTCGCGAACGTTCAGACCGAGTTCGTTGGCTCCGAAAATGATCTCAGCTTCAATGCTGGTTGCGCTTGCGTGGCTAAATGAGTTGAACAACGCCTCGCCACCGAGCTTATAGAGCTCCTCCGCGATCAGTGAATTTAGCGCTCTTTCCTTTCCGGTCACTACCAAAGTGAATCGTGCTGGGTACTGCTTCGCGAACTCCGTTGCTGCTGCTTCCAGATCGTGCGCAAGGTCGCCGGCTTCACTACTCCTCGTACGCAGATCTAGCACGAGCTCCCGTCCCTGCTGCATGACTTTGTCAGATTGAGTCAGCGCTTCCTCGAAAAGGGCGCGCACAGGATCGCCCCTGGCAAGCCGCTTCATTCCCAAATCGAAGCGCAGTAGTAGCCCTTGAATACCTTGGAAAAAAGTGTCATGGAGGTCACGTGCGATACGCTCGCGTTCGGCAAGTCGCTCGTACAGGCGAGTCCTGATTCGGCCCTCCGCCTGATTGATGCGAAGAAGGTAGACGCACCAGAGCAGAACCGCTGCGACAGTCGCACAGAGTAGCTTGAAGTACCGGCTCTGCAAAAAGGTAGCTGGAAGATCGATCGGTAGCGTGACGCCCGCGGTATTCCAAACCCCATCATTGTTGCAAGCGATAACCTGGAATGAATAGCGTCCCGGCCGCAGACTCGTGTAGAACGCCTGCCGGCGAGTGCCCGCCTCCTGCCAATCTTTGTCGAAGCCCTCCAGCTTGTAACGGAAACGAACCCGCTGGGGAATTGCCAGGCTCAAAGCGGTGTAGTCGATTGTTAAGTTCTGCGAGCGGGCGGGCAAGGTGATTGCGGAGTCGGGCTGATAACTGCGATTGTCAGCGACCACCTTGCGGATGACTACCGTAGGGCGCAACGTATTCCGCAAAATGTGATCCGGATCCACAGAGTTCACACCCGTGGCGGTTGTCGACCATAAGCGCCCGTCATCTGCTTCGATTAGAGACGGCAAACGATAGTCAGGATA
>DATNKA010000692.1:0-12879 GCA_035603655.1 Candidatus Acidiferrales bacterium
GCGAATCGAAATCGCGGTCGGAGAGTCCGTGGGGATGCTCGGTCGCCGGCATGAGGCGGAAAAGATCCACAACATTCACAAATCGAATCTTCAAATCGTGGAAGTGTTCCTTCAGAATTGCGACCGCCGCAAGAGATTCCATGGTTGCAATATCGCCGGCGCAGGCCATCACCACATCGGGATCCTCACCATCATCGGTGGATGCCCAGTCCCAGATGCCGATTCCCTTGGTGCAATGGGTTACGGCATCCGCCATGGTCAGGTACTGAAGGTGTTCCTGCTTGTCCGCGACTATGACATTGACGTAATCGCGGGACCTGAGGCAATGATCGGTGACGCTAAGCAGGCAGTTTGCATCCGGCGGCAAGTAAATGCGCACCACGTCGGGGCTTTTGTTGGTGACCACGTCGAGAAACCCCGGATCCTGGTGCGTAAATCCGTTGTGATCCTGCCGCCACACCAGAGAAGTGATGAGAAGGTTGATAGACGGCACGGGAGCACGCCAGGAAAGCTCATTCTTCGACTTCTCCAGCCATTTCGCGTGCTGGTTGAACATGGAATCGATGATATGGATGAAGGCTTCATAACTGGAGAAGAAACCGTGTCGGCCAGTGAGAACATACCCCTCAAACCAGCCTTCGAGTGTGTGCTCGCTGAGCATCTCCATGACGCGTCCGGAGACGTCGAGCTCGCCACCGTCGGCGTCTTCGGGCTTGTATTCAGCGAGCCAGGTTTTCTTGGAGGCGGCATAGATGGCTGTAAGCTTGTTGGATGCGGTCTCGTCTGGGCCAAAAACGCGGAAGGAGTTCATGTTGCGACGCATCACTTCAGCCAGAAAGTGTCCCAGCACCTCAGTCGGCGAAGAATAGGTCGCACCCGGCGCCTTTACCTCTGCGGCATAATCGCGAAACTCCGGAAGGGCGAGTTCTTTACGAAGCAGGCCGCCATTTGCATGCGGGTTGGCCGAGATGCGACGCGGCCCCGCAGGTGCAAGTTCCTGTAATTCTGGTATAAGAGTTCCGTTGGCATCGAAGAGCTCTTCAGGTTTGTAGCTTCGCAACCATTCTTCCAGCAGCGTCAGATGTTTCTTATTCGCAACCGGATCGGCTATGGGGACTTGGTGAGCCCGCCACGAGCCTTCCACCTTGTGTCCGTCTACTTCCTTCGGACCTGTCCATCCCTTCGGGGAACGCAAAACGATCATGGGCCAGCGCGGACGAGTCACATCTCCGGTTGTGCGGGCGCGTTGCTGAATCGACCGAATCTCCAGGATGCATTGCTCCAGGGTGGAAGCCAATTTCTGATGCATCGCAGACGGATCTTCCCCTTCTACGAAGTAAGGTTTATGGCCGTATCCCGTCAACAGTGCTTCTAATTCTGCATGTGGAATGCGCGCCAGGATCGTAGGATTCGCGATCTTGTAACCGTTGAGGTGAAGCACCGGCAGGACGGCTCCGTCGCGAATCGGATTCAGGAATTTGTTCGAATGCCAGGAGGTTGCGAGCGGACCGGTCTCCGCCTCGCCATCGCCCACGGCGACGGCGACCACGAGATCGGGATTATCGAACGCCGCTCCATAAGCATGCGAGATGGAGTAACCAAGCTCGCCGCCTTCGTGAATAGAACCAGGCGTTTCTGGGGTGCAGTGCGATCCGATTCCTCCGGGAAAGGAGAACTGCCGGAAAAACTTGAGCAAGCCCGCTTCGTCGCAACTCTTGTCGGGATAGATCTCGGAGTAGTGGCCTTCGAGGTAGCAATTGGCAAGTGTGGCGGGCGCGCCATGACCGGGGCCGGATAGGTATATAACATTCAGGTCGTATTTTCGGATGAGCCGGTTCAGGTGAACCCAAATCAGAGATTGGCCGGGATCGGATCCCCAGTGACCAAGAAGCCGATTCTTGATGTGTTCCCGCTTCAGCGGTTCACGCAAAAGAGGATTCGCGCGAAGATAGATCATGCCCGCTGACAGATAATTGCAAGCTCGCCAGTAGGCATGAATCTTCCGCAGTTCTTCGGGCGGAAGGGGTGTTACCTCATTCGTAACCGCCATCAGATATTCTCCGACAAGATTAGCTTCGGCCCCCGCAGCAATATTCTAACCCTACAGCCTCGAATCTTCTGATGCGCAAGGTTGAGTCTTCGATTTATTAACAGATCGTTACTCGTCCACTGGGAGAGCGCGAATACGTTGGGGAGTGCGGGCGGTCTGTCAGAGTTTGCTCGCACATCGCGCGAGAAGTCGTGCGACCAATGTCCATTTCGGCTGGCAAGGGCGAAGATACTGCACAGCTATTTCACGAACGTCAGCCCATGCGGCACGGCCCACCGGAAAACATAAGCGTAAAGCAGCACGATGATTCCTACGATGGAGCAAAGTGCCACTGAGTGCCACGCGACATAACGGAAAATAATCCCTTCGTTGCCTACCTGCTCGGTAGCTGCCGTCGCGATCGTGATGGACTGCGCATCCACCATCTTTCCCATCACTCCACCCGCGCTGTTGGCCGCGCACATGAGGATGGGGTCGATGCCGAGTTGCTGAGAAGTGATTCGCTGCAGGCTGCCAAAAAGTGCGTTCGCGGACGTGTCACTGCCGGTTAGCGCAACGCCCAGCCATCCCAGGAAGGTGCCGAAAAATGGATACATCCATCCCGTGCGCGTGAACGCCAGGCCTAACACGGCATCCAGTCCCGAGTAACGGGTCACATAGCCCAGTCCCAACATGAATGAGATCGCGACCATGGCGAGCCGCATTCGCACCAGAGTTCGCCAAAAGATCTTCATTAACTGAACCGGGCCTAATCCCAGAAATAGTCCCGACACAATCGCGGCAAAGAAACACCCCGTGCCGGTGGCGGAGAGCCAGTTGAAATCGTAACGCGCCGACTCGGGTGTCGGCTTCGTAACAATGGGAGCCGCGCGCGAGATGGCGTTGTGCAGGTATGGGACATCCCATCCCGGCGGACCGGGCCGAACTTTACCATTCGCCAGGACCACCCGAAACGCCGGCGTGGTGGCCAGGTTCATGGCTAGTTTTATTTTAGGCAGTCCCCACAGCAGTACAAAGAGTGAGAGGATCGCGAAAGGCATCCAAGCCTTCAATACCTGTCCGGCGGGGTAGGTGCGGGCTGTGACAAGTCCATCGAATTTCTCCGCCGTCCATTCGCCGCCCACGTCGTCGCTAATCTTCCCGGTCGCAACCGCAGGCGCCCCGGCTTTGTCGTCATAATCGAATCGCCAAATTTTCTTCGGCTTCCAGAATCGGAGGAAGGCCAGGACTGCGACCAGCGAGACCACGCCTCCCATAATGTCCACTAGGTTGCTGTCTACGTAATTCGACCAGAAGAATTGAGTAAGAGCGAAAGAAATGCCAACTACAGCGATGGCGGGAAATACTTCGAAGGTCGCCCTCCAACTGACCATGGTTTTCACCAGCCAGAAGGGAACGATGATCGCAGTGAAGGGAAGTATGCGTCCGATCATGGCGTTGAGATCGGATTCTGGCAGCGCCGTTACCGCCGCCAGCGTGTGAACCGGAGTACCGATCGCTCCCCAAGCCACCGGTGCGGTGTTAGCGATCAGATTTAATGCAGCGGCATGAAAGGGTTTGAATCCCAGCCCGATCATGAATGCGCCCGCAATCGCCACTGGTGCCCCGAAGCCCGCCGCGCCCTCGATAAATGCGCCAAAACAAAACGCCACCAACAGCACTTGCAGCCGGCGGTCAGCCGTGATTCCGGCCACTGACTCCTTCATGATTTCAAACTGTCCGGTCTCGACCGAGATGTCGTAGAGATACACCGCGGCCAGCACGATCCAAGCGATTTTCAAAACCCCAAAGGCCACGCCGTAGCCAAAGCTGAGACCTGCCAGCATGGGAGGCATTTTGAAAAAGACAATTGCAACCGCCACCGCCGTTGTCGCACCGGCGATCGCGCACCAGTGCGGCTTTACTTTAAAACCGGCGAGGAGCCCGAGAAGAACAATGATGGGAAGAGCCGCCACCAGCGTGGAGAGCCACCAATGGCCGAGTGGATCGTAGATCTGAGTCCACTGCATTCACAACCTCCTGGCGAATGGAGTTTGCTGCGCAACAGAAATCAAACACGCGAAATGGAACTTTTTCACAACCGGAATCAGTTTTCCCAGCCGTTCGGAACATTCACGTAAGAGCGATCCAGTTGAGCGACCGATGGGCAACCGAGCAAGCGCAATGTGCGATCCAGATCAACCCGCAGGATCTCGATGGCGCGGTCGACGCCAGCTTCACCGGCGGCTGCTAAACCATAGGCGTAAGCGCGGCCGCACAGCACGGCGCGCGCTCCCATGCAGAGAGCTTTGGCGATGTCAGTTCCACGGCGGATGCCGCCATCCATCAATACTTCGATTCGGTCCTGCACAGCTTCCACCACTTCCGGCAAGGCTCGCAGAGAAGCTGGCACGCCATCGAGCTGCCGGCCGCCATGATTCGAAACTGAAATCGCCGCGGCTCCTTCATCCATCGAGCGGCGCGCATCGTCCGCTGTCAGCACACCCTTGACGATAATCGGTCCCTTCCAGACTTCTCGGATCCAACTCAGGTCAGCCCACGTTACCGCGGACTCCGCCAGGGCCGCAGCCACATCAATCAGCGGCAACGGTCCCTTTCCCGGCACAATGACATTAGGAAGTCCAGGCAGACCGCCGTCCAGGAAGTAATCGACGAGCCAGCCTGGACGCGAGAGAATCTGCGGAAGAAATGGGATCTTCTCGAATGGCCCGCCGCTGATCAGTTCCTTCATCCCATTGCGATAGTCGCGCTCGCGGATTCCAGAAACTGGAGTGTCTATGGTGACGACGAGTGCGTTGAACCCCGCAACCCGTGCTCTCTCAATCGCAGCCTCGGCAGCGCCACGGCCGCCCATGAGATAGAGCTGATAAAAAACCGGGCCAGTGGAAGCAGCTCTCACGTCTTCCAGCTTGTGTCCGGAAATCGTCGAGAGAATATAACCGGCGCCCGCCTTGCCCGCAGCGTGCGCGGCCGCCACTTCGCCCCCGGGGTGCATGAGGCGGCTGTACCCGACGGGTGCGAGCAAGAACGGAAGAGAAAGATCGAAGCCCAGAACACGCGTAGACAGGCTGCAGTTCGCGAGGGCGACAGCGTGTCGCGGCCGAAACGTAACATCGTTGAATATGCGGCAATTCTCACGCAGGGTGACTTCGCCCTCGGCGCCGCCATCGAGATAATCAAAAACCGGCTTCGGCACCCTGTGCCGAGCGATGGGGCGGAAGTCATCGATGCTAACAACTCGTGGCGACGCGACAGCGCGCGAAGATCTGGTCATGGCAAGGTCATCGTCCGAAATGATGAAGGCGGTTATCCTACCACCTGCAGAAACCCTCAGGAGACGAAATTTTCCCGGCAGCAAGCCCGCAACCGCGGAAGCCCGAGAGCGCATCAGGAGACAATTGTGACGATTTCGAGTGGGCTATGCGTCTGGCCTTTGTGGACCAAAACCGAGTTATCCCTCCTTTCAAGAAACAAGTCAACGCTTATGCCCCCGCACTGGAGATCCTTAATGGCGAGGGTGGGAATTCCCTCCGGGAGATAGGGGTCAGCGAAGACGATGCGCTTGCGTTCTGCGTCGATGGAAATGCCGAGACACGCCTGCAGAATTAAGAATGGAGCAGCCGATGCCCAGGCCTGGGGCGAGCACGCGACCGGATAAAGCGTGGGACCTTCTCCCGGTCGGCGATCGATGCCGCAGAAAAGTTCCGGCAGCCGGTGCAAGTCGACCATGCTGCTCAAATCAAGCAGACCCATAAATATTCGGCCGGCGAGTTCCTTGTGACCATACTTCGCCAGCCCGCTTGCAATGAGGGAATTGTCATGCGGCCATATCGATCCGTTGTGATATGAAAGCGGATTGTAACGCACCTCGCTCGAGGCTACTGTTCGTACGCCCCAACCGCTGAATGACGCCGGTTGAAACAGGGTTTCCGCAACCCGCCGCGCGCGCTCCGGGGACGCAATCCCCGTGTAAAGGCAATGGCCCGCGTTTGATGTGCGGACACGGCAAGGGCGCTTCCGACCATCCAGTGCCAGCGCATAAGTGGAAAGATCTTCACTCCAGAATTGTTCTTCGAAACGCGCGCGGAGATTCTCCGCCTCGAGCTCCAGCGCGGCCGCCTTTTGGGCGCCACCGGCAAAGCGACATAAGTAAGCAGCGGCTAATTTCGCGGCATAAACGTAACCTTGCACTTCGCAGAGCGCGATTGGAGCCGTCGCGATGGCGCCGTCCGCGTGGAAAATTGAATCGTTCGAATCCTTCCAACCCTGCTGTACCAGCCCTTTTGTCGAGCGTTGCTTATATTCTACAAAGCCGTCGCCGTCGATATCCCCGAACTCGTCAATCCAGTTCAATGCGCGCTCAAGGTGTGGCCACAAACGCTGTATGAAGCTGGAATCCGCGGTGCGCTCATAATAAGCGCGCGCGAGGATAATAAAAAGCGGCGTCGCATCCACGCTGCCGTAGTACTTGCCGAACGGCACTTCGCCAAGGGCCGCCATTTCGCCGCAACGCATTTCGTGCAGAATCTTTCCTGGTTCCGCCTCAATTGTGGCATCCACTCTATCGGCCTGACTTGAGGCCAGACATTCCAGAACACCTCTTGCCATTCCCGGATTAAGCCAAAGCGTTTGCAGAGCCGTGATGATCCCGTCCCTGCCGAAAACCGTGCCAAACCATGGCACGCCGGCATATGGGTAGTCTCGTTCTGGATTTCCAACCATCATCATCTGCACATCGGAGATGGAACGGTTGACCCAATCGTTGAAACGTGAATTTGAACCGTACATCCGCGGAAAGGATTCGCCCACCCGTTCGAGTTCCTGCTGCGCAACATTCTTGGCTTGGGAATGGCTCGTAGTGTGCGGTAGGGGATCGGAGTCGCAGGATATCGACAAACGAAAGCTGACTCTTTCCTTGGGGCGAAGGTGGACTTCATAGTCCAGTCCTTGCGCGCTTGCGTGGTTGGGCGTCGCCTCCCATCGAATGCGCGTCCGCCGCACAACATGGTCCAGTCCTTCATACGACAACAGAATCGATTTGTCTTCCACTTCCGCTGGCAGGAGCCTGCCTCTCTGCGGTCTGTGCATGCCTCGCACTTCGAAAATATCGGAGAAGTCTGCCCCGAAGGTCGTGCGAAAGGGAACGAGAAGTTCGGAGAGGCCATGATTGACAAACTCGATCTCCTCGTAGCAAGTGTTGCTCCACAAAAATCTTGAGCGCAGAACATGCAGCGTTCCCCGCGGAACTACGACTTCATCGTTGCGCGAAACGTCGAGGTTCGCCAGGTCACCTGCAAAAAGAAAATTACTGGTCTCCACGGTTGAACTCAGCAGCAAGGGCCGCGTGCCCCACAGAAGCAGCACGAGTTCGGACAAGTGCCGGGTGTCTTCAAAGAAGAGTCCCTGCTCCCCCATGCCCGTGGTCCGGACGTCGCCGAGACGGTCGAAGACAAAAAACGTTCTCCCGTATTTGAGAACTCGTGCGCGATCGTCGACTGGCGATTGAGAAGTCGCTATGTAGTACTGTTGGGTGCCAGGTCCGTCCAACTCAGAGCTCCATCGTTGATCGTGATTGCAGTTGGCTCTTTTTGAACCAGTCTTTGGTAGATGGTGAGGTACTCCGCTGCCATTCGTTCAGCGGAGAAATGTCGCTCGAAATGTTTACGGCAGCTCTGGCGACTGATTGCTTTTACGTTTTTTACGGCCGCCACGGCCCCCTCTGCGTCGGCGACGATGAAACCCGTCACCCCATTTTCCAGGATCTCGGGGACCGAGCCGTGCGCGTAGGCGATTACCGGCGTCCCACAGGCCAATGCTTCGATCATAACAATTCCGAAAGGCTCGGGCCACCGGATGGGGAAAAGCAAAGCAGATGCGTCTCCAAGAAAATCATTTTTTCGATCGTGCCCGATCTCGCCGATGAATTCAACCAGTCCGTGGTTCAGCAAAGGCTTGATTCGGTTCTTAAAATACTCCGAATCTGCTTGATCCACTTTAGCCGCGATTTTCAATCGCATGCCGGCGCGGCACGCAATCTCGATGGCCTCGTCCAGACCTTTCTCCGGCGACGCTCTCCCCAAGAATGCTAGATAGTTTCCATCCCCATGGCCCATCGTAAGCGCTTGACGAGGCATTCCGTGGTGTACTGTGCCTTGCCAGTTGACCCATGGAAGAGGGGTCCTCTGTGCATCCGAGATCGATACCAGCGGCAGTTCGCGGAAGCTCCGATACAAAGGCACCAGGTCCGGCATGTCCAAACGTCCGTGCGGAGTGGTCAGACACGGTACTGCGGAGCGCAGGCTCAAAGAAAAGTGAAAATAGTCGGCGTGGAAGTGGATCAGATCGAAGGTCGCGGCTTCCCGAAACACGTGTTCCACCATGAGGACGTGATGGGCCACCGGATCCTTACACTGTGCATCGAGCCGCAATGCTCGCGGGCAAACAGGCACCAGCTGGGCATTGGTCACGGAATCACCGCTTGCGAAAAGAGTGACGTCATGCCCCAGCCGCACCAGCTCCTCGGTGAGCCAGGAAACGACCCGCTCCGTGCCGCCATAAAGAAGGGGCGGAACACTTTCGAAAAGTGGTGCTACCTGAGCGATTCTCATAAGCGATTGTTATCTTCGTAACGTCCATTGCAGAATAGATTTCAATGCCACGTGGGTCTATAAGGTGGGCGCTGTAGCGATGGGTGAACTTACTCTTGTGATCTGCTCACGAACCTGGAAATATGCCGAGAACCGCGGGTATAGTACCCGATCGACTCGCGAGCTGCCACGTAGGCGCGGCCCATATCGGCCTACGGGCTCTCACGCCGGAGCCCTTTCATGCGGCGGGAAATGCGCCAACATCTTGTCAACCACCTTATCGAGTTTCTTTTCCTTCTTCTCCGGAATGTTGCTCAGCGTGTTACTGGACACACCCTGCCAGATGAGTTGCTTGTTGTGCGCATCGTGCTTGTTGTGCCCATCGTAGAAGTCCAGAACCAGGGAGCCAACGGGATAATTTTCCACCTGCGTGGGGGTTTCACCTATACCTCCCCAGCGCCAGCCTCCCATACCGTCATAAAAGGTCTGGTATTCCTGCTCGTTACGAGTGCTGCCCAGGGCGGTGATAGCGACGTCTCTCCCGTTGTCTACTCGCTGCCAATCTTTCGATTGCAGTGCGTGGTCAACCGCACCCTGAATTCGGTTCTGCCACCAGGGGTCGGTAGCCTTAAAGTATGATATTGGGAAAAGTTTGCCTGATGGTCATAGTCGGTCTTCACATCCTCGCCAGGGCGCCTGCAGCTAACCTCAGCAGGATGGAGAAGATTGAGCAAAAAACGCGGAGTGCTTTCATAGGTTTCTCCGAAAGTAACAATCTCGCGCGCAAGGCAGACGCAGGTTCGCGCTCAACGGATTGCGCAAAATGTGAGACGCATGCGTTTCTAGCGAGGATTATTGCTGAGTTTTTGACTTTCAAGGCCGCCCCGGAATTACCGATGAGATCGAACGGTGATTCAGACTTTACGCCCAAGGGCCTCGTTCGTTGCACCCCACGCTCGCGATCAGGGCGACATGCTGGGCCGCAAGATCCGGAAAAGACATGGCGAAAGATCGAGGGCCTTCGTCGGCAAGCGATGCGTGGCAACCACAAGAAAAAAAAGCACATCCAAGGTGCGTGCCTGATGGGTCAAATTTCCCGTCCGAAGCTGAAGTCCTACCTGTAACCTCGTCCATGCCAGCGGACGTTCCGGAGGAACAGGCGACGCTATTTCGGGAAGTGCTGACAGTGCTCGAAGAGGAGGCAGTCCCTTATGCGGTTTCCGGCGCTTTTGCGCTGCGTGCACATACAGGAATTTGCCGATTTACCAAAGACCTTGATCTCTTCATGACGGCGAAAACATCTTGCGACATCTTTCCCTACTTGCGCCAGCGCGGCTTCGATTGCGAGGTGCGCGATCCAGTCTGGCTGGGCAAGGCTCGCAAGGGAGATTTTTTTGTGGATCTGATTACGGGCATGAGCAATGGCGTAATCGTCGTGGAAGATTCCTGGATCGAGCGGGCCAGCCCGGTGGTCGTATATGGGGTTAATACTCGCGTACTAGCTCCCGAGGAGTTAGTTGCTTCCAAGATCTTTGTGGCCAAGCGGGAGCGCTTCGACGGCGCCGATATCGCACATGTGATCTATGGCACGCACAGCTCCTTCGATTGGGAGCGGGAATTGAAACTGGTGGGCGAACACTGGGAGATGCTTTTGTGGTCGCTGCTCCTGTTTCGCTATGTCTATCCCGCGCAGACGCACTACGTTCCCACTCCGATATGGCAGAAACTGTTGCGTCGTTTCGAGTCGCAGATCGCCAGCCCCCATCCCGACGCCAGCTTCAGGGGAAGTCTGGTAGATGAAAACATGTTCGCTATCGACATCAACGAATGGGACCTGCCGAACTTGCTCGAAGAGACCCGTCAGAAACGTCTCGCGGAAATCGGTGCAATTCCGGAATGTAGCAGCGCCACGGAAAGATCAAGCGTCCTGAATCGAAACGCATGAGAATCGCGGCCACAGGCGACCTGCATTTCACACCACAGGGTTACACCAAGCTCAAGGACCAATTTGAGCGGGTGCGCGACGAAGCCGATGTCCTTGTATTGGCGGGCGATCTGACGAACTTCGGACAGCCTGACGAAATGGAGCCGCTTTTAAATGTCTTAGTTCGTTTGCGTTTGCCCACCATTGTCGTGCTGGGGAACCACGACTATGAAAGCGGCAAGGAGGCGGAACTTGCGCGCCTCATCATCGCGTCAGGAATAAAGCTTCTAGATGGAAGTGCCTACGAGAGGGAGGGTGTTGGCTTTGCGGGAACCAAGGGATTCGTTGGCGGATTTGGGCGTGGAATGCTGACGGCATTCGGGGAACGCGAGATCAAAGAGTTTGTTCGCGTTTCCGTCGATGAAGCGCTTAAGCTGGAGCGCGCAATGTCCCTGTTGCGCACAAAAAAAAGGGTTGTGGTGTTGCACTATTCCCCAATCGCGGAAACCGTGCAGGGCGAGTCTCCCGAGATATTTCCTTTCATGGGAAACTCACGGCTGGCGGAGGTCGTGGACCGTCATGGTGCCGACCTGGTTGTGCATGGCCACGCACATCATGGAAAGCTCGATGGCCGGACCACGGGCGGAGTCGCGGTGCACAACGTTGCAATTTCCTTGCTTCAGGCGCAGGAGCCGTCGTCGGTATACCGGATCTTCGACTTGTAGGCGCAGGGCGGATCTTTCGTAACTGTTAACGAAATAGTTAAGTCATGCTATAATCCCTTCAACGCTACTGCCACGGTTTGCTCGTGACGCGGTGATCCTGTTGGATCAGATTCATCTCCGCTTTTCCTGCCCGCCGTTTATTCAGCGCAAATCAAAAATAGAGTAAGAGCGGCTGGGAACTCGCGATACGTGTATTCGGAGTTCGATCCAGCCCCTCCAGAAAGAAAATTACGAATGACAAGTTTTACGGAACTACCGCTATCTTCTGCTTTACAGCAGAGGCTGGCGACAGCTCAATTTATTATCCCTACGCCAATTCAGGTGCAGGCCATCCCTTGCGCCCTTGAGGGCAAGGACGTGTTAGCGACCGCGCAGACCGGTACCGGTAAGACGCTGGCGTTTCTTATCCCGGTGATTGAAATGCTGCAACGCGAGTCCGCGAAAAAAGCTCGCGTGCTGGTTTTGCTGCCCACGCGCGAACTGGCGATTCAGGTCAACGAGGAGTACGAAAAACTGCGAGGCCGGGAACTCTCGAAAGCTGCGCTGGTAATCGGAGGCGTTTCCGAGAAAGCTCAGATTCAGTCAGTACGCGGCGGAGCCGCTATGGTGATTGCAACTCCGGGCCGCTTGCAGGATTTCATCGGCCGCAAGCTGATCGACCTGCGCGACATCAAGATTCTAGTTCTCGATGAAGCTGATCGCATGCTCGACATGGGCTTTCTGCCCGCCATTCGCCGCATTCTCGCGGTGTTGCCGCAACGCCGGCAGACGCTGTGCTTTTCGGCCACCCTGGAGCAATCCGTTGCTGGTCTGGTGAACGATTCAATGCGGGATCCTGTCCGCATCGCCATCGGTTCGGTGCTCAAGCCAGTCGAGAGTGTTCGTCTGCAAGCCTACGAAGTGCGTCCGGCAGAGAAACCGGAAGTGCTCCGGCAATTGCTTTATGCTGAAAAGGGACAAACTCTCATCTTCGCCCGCACCAAGCGTGGCACCGAGAGACTGGCTAAGGAATTGGTACGTGAAGGTTTTTCCGCGGCCATGATTCACGGGGATCGTTCGCAATCGCAGCGAAATGGCGCGCTCAGTGGATTTCAGCAGGGTAAATTTCAGGTACTGGTGGCGACTGATGTTGCCGCCCGTGGCCTGCACGTGGATGATGTCGCACACGTCATCAATTATGACTTGCCAAAGATGGCCGAGGACTTTATCCATCGCGTCGGACGCACTGGCCGCGCCGGCTCGCAGGGCCTCGCCTCCAGTTTGGTGTCGGGTGCCGAAGTCATTGAACTTCGTCACATCGAGCGCGCACTCAAGCTGCGTATTGAACGCAAGCAGGTGGATTGGGCCAACGCTGGACGATCGCAGCATGTTGTCCAAAACACGCTGGCCAGCCGGACTCTGACCCGGTTGCCTGGCGAAGTTTTTGCCTGAAGGTATAGGGAATCCGCAAACAATCGGCATAGGGGGACGGGTCGCCCCGCCTCCCCTGCCACACCACCGTACATGCGGGTCCGCATACGGCGGTTCGGCGGATTAAGCTAAGACCGCACCACCATGGGGGGAAGCCCGAGCGTGGCCAAGTAGGCATTCGGC